>CAYSBM010000085.1:0-10385 GCA_964429095.1 uncultured Solibacteraceae bacterium
CCACCCCCCCCCCCCCCCCCCCCCCCCCCCCCCCCGGCCCGCCGGCCAAGTGCGGCTCGACGTGCCGTGGGCGGATCTGACCGCCGATGAACGGCGTTTCGTGCTCGAAGGCGACGGGCGCTTTCCGGGCGTTTACGGCTTCTTCCGGGAAGTCGAGACGAAGAAGTACAAGGTCCACGTGCGTGTTTTTCTGAGCCGCTACCGCGGTTACACCGAGTGCCCGGACTGCCGCGGCGCGCGTTTGCGCAAGGAAGCGCTGTACGTACGCGTGGGCGGCAAGACGCTGGCCGAGGTCTCCCGCATGAACATTGCCGAGGCGCAAAGCTTCTTCGACGGGCTGGCACTGGACAGCGAAGCGGCGGCCATCGCTTCACGCATCCTGGTCGTGATCCGGCAGCGCCTGCGCTTCCTGAACGGTGTGGGTCTGGAGTACCTGACACTGGACCGGCTTTCGGCTACCTTGTCTGGCGGCGAGGCGCAACGGATCCAACTCGCTACGGCTTTGGGGTCCCGCCTGGTGGGCGCCTGCTATGTGCTCGATGAGCCCTCTATCGGACTCCATAGCCGCGATACCGGGCGCCTTGTCCGCATCCTGAAAGAGTTGCGGGACCTTGGCAACACTATTATTGTTGTCGAACACGACGCGGATCTGATGCACGCCGCCGATCATATCGTGGACCTCGGTCCCGGCGCCGGGGAGAACGGAGGCCGTGTGGTTTTCCAGGGGCCGTACCAGGATCTGGTGGACCGCTCCAACTCCTCGCTCACCGGGCGTTACCTGCGAGGCGAACTGAGGACCAGTTGGCGCGCTGAACGCCGTCCGGTGAACCGCAAGCGCATTGTGCGCTTCCTGGGGGCGCGCGCCCACAACTTAAAGAACATCGACGTAGCCATCCCCCTGGACAGGAGGGTGACTGTGACCGGCGTTTCCGGCTCCGGCAAGTCCAGCCTGGTGCATGACGTGATTTGCGCGGCGCTGGCCAGGCAGATGCGTCATGGCGTGGATGCCGCCAGGGAGGAAGTTCCAGAAGCCGGCCGCCGCTTGCAGTGGCGCAAAGTGGAGGGCGGCAATCTCCTTACCAACGTCATTTTGGTGGATCAATCGCCGATCGGCCGCACGCCGCGCTCGAATCCCGTCACCTACATCAAGGCCTTCGACCTGATCCGGGATCTGTTTGCTTCGACGCTGGAGGCGGACCGCCGCGGCTACAAAGCCGGCCACTTTTCGTTCAATGTGCCGGGAGGACGGTGCGAAACTTGCCAGGGCGAAGGCACTGTAACCGTTCAGATGCAGTTTCTGGCCGACGTCGAACTGGTATGCGAAGATTGCAAGGGAACGCGCTACAAGAGTTCGATCCTCGATGTGCGCTACCGCGGGCTCAACATTCATGAGGTGCTCGGGCTTACGGTGAAGGAAGCGCTCAACTTCTTTTCGCACGTGCCGCGCCTGGCGGCCCGCCTGCGCGTCCTTGACGAGGTGGGCCTGGGTTATCTGCGTCTGGGCCAGTCGGCTACCACACTTTCCGGCGGCGAAGCCCAACGCGTCAAACTGGCGGCTCATTTGATGCAGGCCTCCTGCCAGGGCACACTTTTTGTTTTTGATGAACCCACCACGGGTTTGCACTTCGATGACATCGCCAAAACCGAGTAGATATTCGCTGCTTCGCTCCGGCGCCGCAGACTGGATCATCGATCTCGGTCCGGAAGGCGGCGCCCAGGGAGGTTACATTGTGGCTCAGGGGACGCCCGAGCAAGTGGCTGAAGTGGAGGGCTCTTACACGGGCCAGTTTCTGAAGCGTGCGCTGGCCGCGGACTAGTACCGCCGGCAGGGCTTTCGGGTCTACAATCGGTATTGCCCGCGCAGGTGTCCAGCGGGCAAGGAGGCGGCGTTGAGCATCCCAGCAACTTCCCGGCGATCGTTCCTCACCGCGGTCGGCGCGCCGCTGGGTGTGGCAGGCGCATTTTCTTTGCCGGGGCCGCGAAAGACCAGGCGGCCGAACATTCTTATCCTGATCACCGACCAGCAGTCCTCCACCATGCTCAGCAGCGCGGGCAACCCATGGTTGAAGACGCCATGGATGGACTCCCTGGCGGCCTCTGGAGTGCGCTTCGAGAAGGCCTATTGCACCAATCCCGTGTGCCTACCCTCGCGGTTCAGTTTTTGGACCGGCCGTTACCCTTCCGAGATTGGCGTCCGCTTCAATGAAGGGGAGCCGAGCCCCGAGGTCAACTCCATGCCGGCCCAGGCGAGGGGGCACATATTCATGTCAGCAGGCTACGAGACCGTTTACGGAGGCAAAGGCCACTTACCGGGTCCGATGAAGGACATACGGAACTGCGGTTTCGACGTGTTGACCAGCGACGAGCGGGACGAACTGGCTTCGGCATGCGCTGGTTTTCTCCGGCGCAAACACGACAAGCCTTTCCTTATGGTGGGCTCGTTCATTAACCCGCACGACATTTGCTACATGGCGATCCGGGACTACCAGCCCGCTCAAAGAGTTCCGCCGCCGCTGGATGAGGCGCTGAAGCGGCCGCCTGGAATCTCCGAGGAAGAGTTTTACGCGAAACACTGTCCTCCACTGCCCCGGAATTTCGAGATTCCCCAAGGCGAGCCGGAAGCGATCACCTGGTTGACCAGGCTGCGCCCATTTCGTCAAAACGCCCGCGACAATTGGAGCGCCAATAGGTGGCGGCTGCATAGGTGGGCCTATTGCCGGCTGACGGAAATGGTCGATGCGCAGATCGGCAAGGTGTTGGAAGCGTTGCGCCAGACGGGTCTGACGGAAAACACGCTGGTAGTTTTGACCTCCGACCACGGCGATATGGACGCCGCTCACCGGCTGGAGCACAAGACCGTGTTTTACGAGGAAGCTTCCCGCATCCCGATGGTTCTCTCGTATCCGGGCCGCATCCAGCCCGGCCGGGTGAATCGGGAGCATCTGGTCAGCAATGGGCTGGATTTGTTGCCGACCCTGTGCGACTACGCGGGCATCGAATCGCCTCGCCGATTGGAGGGCCGAAGCTTGCGGCCGCTGGCCGAGGGCCGCTCCTCTGGCAAATGGCGGCAGATGCTGTTTGTCCAATCCCAGATCGGTTACATGGTCACCGATGGTCGTTACAAATACTCGGCCTTCGACCCCGATAAAGGAGCGCACCGCGAATTTCTGGCGGACCTTCAATCGGATCCGGGCGAGATGCGGAACATCGCCGGGGAATCTGACATGCGGGGGATCCTCCACCGTTTGCGCGCCGCTATGGCCGGTTGGCAGCGGCAGAATAACATCCGGTTTGAAATGCCGGGCTGAGCGAGCGGCTGGCCGGTGGCGGTGGGCTTCTCCCGGCTGCCCGGATGGGCCAGCCATTCCACCTTAAAATGAAAGTATGGTGTGGGCTGGCGCCGCTTTTCTCGTCATGGTTGCGCAGGGGCCGGATCCCGGCGCCGAGGGAATGAAGGCCCTCGAGGCGCGCAACTACGAGCAGGCCATTCAGTTTTTCACCAAGGCTAGCGAGGCGGACCCGAATGACTATGCCGCCCTGTTCCATTTGGCGCTCGCCTACAGTCTCGCCGGCAAAGATGGCGAAGCGGTTCCCCGGTACAAGCGCGTGCTGGAGTTGAAGCCGGGTCTGTACGAAGCCGAGCTCAACCTGGGTGTAGTGCTGCTTGACGCGCGGCAAGCGCGCGAAGCGCTGGCCTATTTGGAGTCCGCGGCCGCCAAGAACCCGACGGAATTCCGGCCGAATTTCTATCTTGCGGAAGCTCTTGCGTTTCTGGATCGTTTCGCCGAAGCCGAGCGGCATTACCAGGCAGCGCTGGCCGCCAATACGTCCTCGGCTGCCGCCGAGGTGGGGCTGGGCCGCGCGCTGGCCCGTCAGAGGCGCTTGGCGGAAGCCGAACCGCATTACCGCCGCGCGGCGGAGCTCGATCCAGCTTACCGCGATGCGCTGCTTGAACTCGCATCACTGCTGGAGGACGCCAAGCGGCCGGCCGACGCCTGCGCCATCTATCGCCAGTTCCCCGACAACCCGGCCGCGCGCGAACGGCTGGGCGAGTTGCTGCTCGAAGCCGGGAAGCCTGAGGAGGCGGCCGGACACCTGGAAGCGGCGGTCGCCAAGTCGCCCACCGCGGCGAACCGGCTGGCGCTGGGCGTCACTTATTTGCGGTTGAAGCAGAGCGAGAAAGCCTTGCCCCTGCTCGAACAAGCCTCCTCCGCAGAGCCCTCCAATTTCGGCTTGCGCATGACTTATGGCCGCGCCTTGCGAGACGCGCGGCGCTATCCGGACGCAGCCCGGCAGTTTTATCAGGCCATTCAGATTCAGCCCGATTCCAAGGAAGCCTGGAATGAGTTTGCGGCCATGCTGATTCTGACGGAAAACTACATACAGGCGCTTGCCGCGCTGGATAAAGCCGCTGCATTAGGCGGCGAGACTGCGGCGCATCACTATTTTCGCGCCATGATCTACGATAAGAGCAGACAGTATAAACAGGCCCTGGCGAGCTATGAGAAGTTTCTTTCGTTGAGCCAGAACCAGCACCCCGAGGAGGAGTTTAAAGCCCGCCAGCGCATCAAGGTAATCCGGAAGGAGTTGAGCAGGCGATAATGCTGATGCTGAGGTTGAGGCTGCGTGGCTTTGCCGTGTTGCTGGCTGCCGCGGCTGCCTGCCCGGTAAGGGCGGACCTGGGGCCGGCCAGAGCCGAACAGAACCTGGAGAAGCGCGCCCGCCTGGCTCTGGAAAATGCCGGCCGCCAGGTGAAAGCAGCCCACAAGGCCTTCGACGCCGGCAACTGGGAGGAGGTGCTCGCCGCGCTTGAGCAAACCCGCGAGTCGGTGGATCTTGCCATGGAAAGCCTTAAGCAGACGGGCAAGAATCCCCGGCGCGGAGGCAAGAGTTTCAAGAACGCCGAGATTCGTATGCGTGAACTATTGCGGGCAATCGACGGTCTTCGGCTGAAGACCAGCGGCGAGGAACAGGCGGCCGTCGAGAAGTTGCGGCTGCATGTGCAGCGCGTGCACGATGAGCTGCTCAATGCTATCCTGGGCCGGATCCAATGGAGGCCGCCGCGATGAGGCTGTTGGCCGCCGCTGTGTTGCTTGCCGCCTCGATTCCCCTGGCGGCGCAGCGCGATTTTCTCACCGCCGAAGAGGTGGACCTGGTGCGGGAAGCGCAGGATCCCAACGACCGTTTGAAGCTCTATGTCAAGTTCGCCGAGAGCCGCCTGGCCTTGCTGCGGCATTTGTTTGCCAGCCAGAGACCGGGCCGGTCGGCGCGGATCCACGAGACGCTTGAGGATTACACCAAAATCATCGAGGCCATCGATACCGTGTCCGACGACGCGCTCAAGCGCAACCTGGATATTCAGACGGGCGTCCAAGCGGTGGCTGATGGGGAGAAGAAACTGCTCGCGGCGCTGGAGGAGTTGGAGCGGACCCCAGCGGCTGACCGCGCGCGTTATGAGTTCGCGTTAACCACCGCCATCGACGCCACCCGCGACAGCCTGGAGATGTCGCTGGAGGATCTCGGATCGCGTCGCCGTGATGTCGCCGCAAAGGAGAGCCGCGAACGGGCCGAGCGCGAAGCGTCCATGACGCCCGAACAACGTCAGGAAAAGCGCGCCGCCGAAAAGAAGGAAGCCGATGCCAAGCGCAAGGTTCCCACCCTGCGCCGCAAGGGCGAGCAGGCGCCTCCCAAACGATAGCGGCGCCGGCTGGCGCGCGTGCGCCTGTGCGATTTGGATTTTGGGCGTCTGCTTTTCTACACTGAAATTTACGAATGGCCAAAGGTACCGTAACGATTGTTGTGGAGCGCTGCAAGGGCTGCGGCTTCTGCGTGGAATTTTGCCCCACCAAGGTCCTTGCGCTGAGCTCCGCCTTCAACGCGAAAGGCTATCATCCTCCGCATGTGATCGCGCCGGAAAAGTGCAGTGGTTGTGACCTGTGCGGGATGTACTGTCCGGATTTCGCGATTTTCGGCTACAAGCTTGCCCCGGAGGATTCCGATGCACGCTGACCCCAGGGGAGTTCTCACCGGTGCGCACTTTCTCGATGGTGACCAGGCTTGCAGCGAGGGTGCTCTGGCTGCCGGAGCGCGTTTCGCCGCCGGCTATCCGATCACTCCATCGACCGAGATCGTCGAGCGCTTCGCCAGCCGGATCCCTACCGTGGGCGGGATGTTCATTCAGATGGAGGACGAACTGGCCGCTTCCATCGCTCTGATCGGGGCGGTCTGGGGCGGGGCCAAAGCTTTCACGGTCACCTCCGGCCCGGGTTTCTCGCTCATGATGGAGCACATCGGTTACGCGGTGATGACCGAGACGCCGTGCGTGTTTGTCAACGTGCAGCGCGGCGGCCCCTCGACGGGGCTGCCCACTCTGCCGGCGCAGTCCGATATGATGCAGGCGCGCTGGGGTGCGCACGGCGATTACGAGATCCTCGCGCTCTCGCCCAACTCGCCTCAGGAGTGTTTTGACCTGACCATCACGGCGTTCAACTTGGCCGAAGAGTTTCGCGTTCCGGTGATGTTCATGATGGACGAGTGTGTGGGACACATGACCGAAAAGGTTGTGATCCCGCCGGCTGAACAGATCGAAATCTATCCCCGGCGCCGGACTTCCAAACCTCCGGGCGAGTACCAGCCTTACGCTCCGGGTCCCGATTTGATTCCCGAGATGGCGCACGCCGGCGAGGGACACCGTTTTCACGTCACCGGCCTTACGCACGACGAGCGCGGCTATCCGGTGATGAGCGCCGCGGCGCAGGATAAACTCGTCCGGCGCTTGCGGGAAACGGTCCTACGCGCTTCGGACCGCCTCACTATGCTCGAGGAAGAAGGCGTCGAAGACGCCGACGTCATCGTGATCAGTTACGGCATCACCTCCCGCGTGGCGCAGAGAGCCATTGAGATGGCGCGCGAGCGGGGGCTCAAGGCCGGCAAGTGCCGCCTCATCGGCATCTGGCCGTTCCCGGACAAGCACATCAGCAAACTGGCGGCTCGCGCCAAGGCGCTGGTGGTGCCCGAAATTAACTGCGGCCAGATCGTACGGGAGGTGGAGCGCGCATCGGCGGGGGCGGCGCGCGTCGTCGGGGTCTCGCACGCCGGCGGCGGGGTACACCGGCCCGAGGATATTCTGGCGGCGATTCTGGAGGCTGTGCAATGAGCCAACTGGCGGTCTTGAACCCCATTGAAGAATTTCTGCGCATGGACCGTATGCCGCACATCTGGTGTCCGGGTTGCGGCATTGGAACCACGGTGAACTGCTTCACGCGCGCGTTGGTCGAATCCAAAATCAACCTGGACAAGCTGGCTATCGTGAGCGGGATCGGCTGCACCGGGCGCGTGGCGGGTTACTTGAGGCTGGACTCGTTTCACACCACGCACGGCCGCGCCATCCCCTTCGCCACAGGCTTGAAGCTGGCGAATCCGTCGCTCGACGTGGTTGTGTACTCCGGCGACGGGGATCTGGCTTCGATCGGCGGCAACCACCTGATTCACGCCGCGCGCCGCAATATAGACATCAAGGTCATCTGTGTGAACAACCTGGTGTACTCGATGACCGGCGGACAGGCCAGCGCCACCACGCCCTCCACCGCCATCACCACCACCTCGCCGTACGGCTGCTACGAGCCGAGCTTCAATCTGCCGAACCTGGCGGAATCGGCCGGCGCCGCTTACGTCGCCCGTTGGACCACTTTTCACGTCCGCCAACTGGCGCGCTCGATGGCGGAAGCGCTCAGCCGCCGGGGTTTTTGCTTCATTGAAATCATCTCTCCGTGCCCCACGCTTTACCAGAGACGCAACCGGATGGGCGACGGCTTGGACGCCATGAAGTTTTACAAGCAACACAGCAAGATCCGCAACGGTGCGCCCACCAGAGAGGTGGAGCTGAGCTTTGATGGCGACATCATTGTTGGGAAGTTCGTCGACCGCGAGCGGCCCGATTATCTGGAAACCATGCGGAGCCAGTTATCAAGAACCCTGGGCGAGCGTTTCGTGCCCGCAGGAGAGATCACATGTCTGTGACCGAGATACGGGTGGCCGGCTTCGGCGGTCAGGGGGTGATTCTATCAGCCATGGTCATCGGCAAAGCCGCCTGCATCTTCCAGGATGGCTACGCCACGCTGACGCAGAGCTTTGGACCCGAGGCGCGGGGAAGCGCTTGCAGCG
The DNA here is from genome assembly GCA_964429095.1 of uncultured Solibacteraceae bacterium. Classification (GTDB taxonomy): domain Bacteria; phylum Acidobacteriota; class Terriglobia; order Bryobacterales; family Bryobacteraceae; genus JAJFUV01. The sequence continues at coordinate 8,164 of CAYSBM010000085.1, forward strand.
CGCAGGTCATTATTTCGGATAAGCCAGTCCTGTACCCATACCTGACCCGCCCGGATATTCTGATTGTCATGAGCCAGGAGGCCTACACGCGCTTTGCGCCGGAGTTGAAGCCGCAAGGTCTGCTGCTGGTCGAAGAGGACTTGGTGCGGCTCACCGGCACGCCCCGCGGGATCCGTACGTTCGGCGTTCCGGCCACGCGCTTGGCCGAGGAACTCGGCAAGCGCATGGTGCTGAACATCGTCATGGCCGGCTTCTTCGCGGCGGTGGCCGGGCTGCTATCTCCTGAAGCGCTGCGCAAGGCCGTGGCCGACAGCGTGCCTCCGCCGTTCAAAGATTTAAACCTGCGCGCCTTTGACAAGGGCCATGAATACGGCCTGCAAAACCGCGAGGCCGCCCATTTCAACGGGTACGGCGAGTTGGCGGGAACCCAGGAGCACGCCGAATAACCCGGCAGGCGCAGGCTCTCACCATCCTACGGGCTTGCCCCGGTTTTGCTCATCGAGCCACTTTTTGAGCGGCGCAAAATAATCCACGATGGCGGTGGCGTCCATTTCCCGCCTGCCCGTGAGCGCTTCCAGCGCTTCCGGCCAGGGGCGGCTCTGCCCCATTTGCAGCATGGCGATCAGCCGCCTGCCGGCTTCGCGGTTGCCGTAAATCGAGCAGCGATGCAATGGTTCATGGCACCCGGCCGCTTCGGCCAGCGCACGGTGAAACTGGAACTGGAGGATGGCCGCCAGGAAATAGCGCGTGTAAGGCACGTTGGCCGGCACGTGATACTTGGCGCCGGGGTCGAAGTCCGCTTCGCTGCGCGCGCCGGGCGCGGCCACGCCCTGGTACTTTTCCCGCAGCCTCCACCATGCCTGGTTGTATTGCTCCGGCGGCGTCTGCCCCGAAAACACTTTCCAGCGCCACTGGTCGATCACCAAGCCGAAGGGTAGGAAGGCCACCTTATCCAAGGCGCGCGCAAGCAGCAGGCCAATATCCTTGGAAGCATCCGGCGCTTTCTCCAACAGGCCGGTCCTGACCAAATATTCGGGCGTGATGGAAAGCGCGATGGTATCGCCTACGGCCTCGTGAAACCCGTCGTTGGCGCCGTCGCGAAACAACAGTGGCTGTTTGTTGTAGGCGCGCTGGTAGAAGTTGTGGCCGAGTTCGTGATGGATGGTGACGAAGTCCTCACTCGTGATGTCGATGCACATTTTCACGCGCACATCGTCCACGTAGTCGATGTCCCACGCGCTGGCATGGCAGACCACTTCGCGGTCACGCGGCTTGACGAACATGGAACGCTCCCAAAACGTAGCAGGCAGAGGAGCAAATCCCAGCGAGGTGAAAAACCGTTCTCCGGATTGAACCATGCGCCGCGCGTCAAAGCCGCGAGCCTTCAGGATGGAGGTAAGGTCGTAGTCTGGATTGGCATCTGCGGGCGCCACCAGGGGGTAGATGTTCTCCCAACTCTGCGCCCACATGTTGCCGAGCAGATGCGCGGGCACCGGGCCGCGCTCAGGCACAAGGGCGCCGTATTTCTCCCGCAGCTTCCAGCGTACGTAGGCGTGCAGAGAGACGTAGAGCGGCTTCACCTGTTCCCACAGCCGGTCCACCTCGTGCGCAAAATCATCGGGCGGCATGTCATACTTCGCGCGCCACATCGCGCCGGTATCGGCGAATCCTAATTCCCGGGCTCCTTTGTTGGCTAGTTCAACGAAACGCTGGTATTGGGGCCGCATCGGCCGGCCTACGGCATGCCAGCCGCGCCAGACATCTAACAATTGTTGTGGATCATGGCTGGCGGCCATAATGCGCGTGATCTGTTCCAGGTCCAGGCATTCCGGCGGACCGGCGGCCCCCGGCGGACAATACTTGCCCTTGCCGTATGCGCCTTCCATGGCAGCGGCGATGCGCGTCAACTCGGCGCTCTGCTCCGGATCGGAAGGTGCGGCCAGGGTGAGCGACAGCTTTAGAAGCTTCATCTTGCGCGCCATTTCTGCCGGCAGCGTCATGCCGTCGAATCTCCGGGATTGCTTGGCCAGTTGCATGTTCAGGGCGATTAGACGCTGATTGGCGGCAGCGGCCAGCGCTTCGGTGTCACCGGTGATGTAGGTTGATTTGACCCAGTCGGCGCGGCCGGATTCGACCAGCAACCCCAACAGTTGCTTTTCGGCTTCCTCAAGGAACCGTTTGGCCTCGGCGGCGGTGGGGGCGGCAGGGGCTGCGGCGCCCGT
>CAYSBM010000086.1:0-10104 GCA_964429095.1 uncultured Solibacteraceae bacterium
TGCTGCGGGCGCACCCGTCCCATCCACTACCAGGCCGTTTTCAAACAGAATCGGACCCATTGCTTTGAGTGTATCTGAGCCGGGCGCGGTGTGGCTGTAAGATGAGTTGTGAGAACCTGTATGCTGCGAACCGGCGTTGCGGAAATTGACTACACGCCCGCTCCGGGCTTACCCCTGATGGGGAACTTCCGGGATGATTACACCGCGCGCGGGGTGCACGATCCGCTTTGCGCCCGCGCGCTGGTTTTTGAAAACCAAGCTGGCGAACGCGCCGCTCTGCTCTCGGCCGACATCTGCATGCTGAACCGGGAGAATGTGGCTTACATACGCCGGTGCGCCTCGCGCGAAAGCAGCATTCCGCCCGGCCGCATCCTGGTGGCGGCCACGCACACACACAGCGCCCCGGCCCCCATGCAGCTCGGCTCCCTGCCCAAGTCCCCGGACGCCGATACCGAACAGTTTCTCTCGCGCATCGCCCAGGCGGTTCCTGAAGCCGCCCGCCGCCTGGAGGAAGCCGAACTCACCGCCGGCGCCGTCATCGAGAACCGCCTGTCTTACAACCGCCGGCTGCTGTGCAAAGACGGGCGCACGCACATGAACTGGGAGCATCTGGATCCGGATTTTGTGGTGCAGCCTTTGGGCGAGGTGGATTACGAGCTCCGGGTGCTCGGCGTGAACGCCGTCCGCACTCCACGCGCCGCCCTGGTGAACTTCGGGCTTCACCCGGCGATTCTGGCCGGCGACAACTGGCTCTATTCGGCTGATTTTCCCGGCTATCTGGCTGCGGCGATGCGCCAGTTGCACGGGCCGGATTTCGTCACGGCGTACTTCAACGGCTGTTGTGGCAACGTGAACCACCTTGATTACCGCGACCGCACCATGGGCCGGGGCTACACTATGACCCAGCGCGTAGGCTACATGCTGGCCGTGGACGCCTGCCAGGCTCTGCAATCGGCCGCGCCCATCGCCGGCGATGAGCTTGCCGTTTCCAGCGAGCGCGCCGGACTTGTGCGGCACAAGATCAACGAGCAGGAGCTCGCCTGGTGCCGCAAGGTTATCCAGGAACTGGCCGGGGGGCATGCCAAAGGCCAGGTGGACGGCCTGCCGGACGAATATTGGGCGGTGACACGGTTGCGCATGCACGAGATGCAGCACGACGATGATTTCGTTGAGGTCATGGTGATCCGGCTGGGCGACGCCGCCATTGTGGGTTTGCCGGGCGAGATCTTCTGCGAGTACGGTATGGAGATCAAGCGCCGCAGCCCGGCGCGCCACACCTTTGTCGTTGAACTCGCCAACGACGCCATCGGCTACATCCCCACGCGGGAGGCCTTTGCGCAGGGCGGCTACGAGCCCACGCCCGGCGCCACGTTTTATACCGAAGACGCGGGCGAACGTCTTAAGGCTTCCGCCTTGCGTCAACTGCACACTCTGTTTAACGTCTGAGGAGACATTGGAATGTCCAAGCTCATCATGCAGCGCTCGGCGTCCGACAATGTATATCTCCACAAGGACTTCCACGGCGCGTTAAGCTGCGCGATCGACTATCTGGAGCAGAATTTTGGCGCCGGCGCCGTCCGCGAGTACCTGTGGCAGTTTGCCCACGCCTTCTACGCCGGGCTGCGGGCGCGAATCGCCGCGCGCGGCCTGGCTCCGCTCCGCGAACACTTCGAACGTATCTACGCGGCCGAAGGAGGGCGCGTGCGAATTGAGATGACCTGCGACCAACTTGTCCTCCACGTGGAGACCTGTCCCGCCGTGGCGCATATGCGCGAGCAAGGCTATCCTGTGGCGCGCCTGTTCAGCGAAACTTCGCGCACGGTGAACCAAGCCATCGTTGAGGGGACCGGGTTTTGCGCCGAACTCACCGGCTACGACGAGGCGACGGGCCGCTCGACTCAAGTCTTCAGACGGAGGACGGCATGATCCCCGCAACGGATTTCATCCCCGCTTACAGCGAACTCTTCAAGTACCTGCATGCGCGCGGCGGCAAGCCGGCCGTGGTGGCCTTCTGGGAGTATCTGTCGGATCATTTTCTTGGCAATCTGAGGGATTTGGTGGCAGAGCACGGCCTCAAGGGCTGCTGGCTTTACTGGAGCCGCACGCTCAACGAAGAAGCTGCGGACTTCACCATGGAACTGGACGAGGAGGCGGGAACGTTTCGCATCGACATGCACCACTGCCCATCCATGGGGCGCCTGCTCGAAATGAAGGAACTGGAGCCTTACCAGGACTACTGCCAGCACTGCGACGTGCTCTACCGCCGGGTGCTCGAGCCGCTGGGTTACAGTTGCCAGGTGGACCTGTCCCACTGCAAACAGGCGCGCTGTTCGCTGCTGGTCAGCATCCAACCGGCTCTCAATGATACTGTTACTAAGTCAGGAGAATGACGAAGATGAGTGCAGGTGATTCTGTTTCGCGCCGCGGCTTCCTTTCGGCCGGAGGCGCCCTGGCGGCACCGATGATCGTGCCGGCCACGGTCTTGGGAGCGCGCGCCGGCGCGGTGGCGCCGAGCGACCGCATCACATTCGGCGGCATCGGAATCGGCGGGCGCGGCATGGCTTCGGTCAATTGCGTCCTGAGTTACAAGGATGCTCGAATGCTGGCCGTGGCCGACGTAAGGAACGAACGCCGCGAGTACGTTAAGAGCAAGGTCGATCAGCGCTACCAGAACCATGACTGCGCCATGTATGCGACCGCCGAGGAATTGCTGGCCCGCGACGACATCGACGGCGTCATTATCGCTACCGGAGACCGCTGGCACACGCCCATGTCAATCCTTGCGGCCAAGGCCGGCAAACATATTTACTGCGAGAAGCCCTGCTCGATGACCATCCAGGAGAGCCAGGCCCTGGCCGCCGCCATCCGCCGCTACGGCGTGATTTACCAGGCCGGCTGCCAGCGGCGCAATGGCAAGAACTTCGTCTTCGCCGTAGAACTGGCGCGCAGCGGAAAGTTGGGCAAGCTTCAGACTCTTCACTGCAACTCCGTCCCCGGGCCCCTCACCAGCCACGACTGGCTTCCGGCCGAACCCGAACCGCCCAAGAGCGTGGTCGATTGGGACCGCTGGCTTGGTCCTTCGCCGTGGCGCCCCTACAACTCGCGTTATGTGGCCGGACACTGGCGCGGGTTCTTCGACTTCCACGGCGGCGGCATTCTGGAATGGAGTTCGCATACCGCCGACCTGTGCCAGTACGCCAACGACGCCGATGGCACGCAGCCCATTGAATACGAGCCCCGGGGCAGCGATCCTACGCCCTACTCAGTCCATTGCCTTTACGCCAACGGGGTGAGACTTGTGCACCGCGACACCGGCTGGATGGGGCTTGGCTCTTGCAGCGTGCGCTTTGAGGGCGACCAAGGGTGGGTGGAGACCGGCGATAGCGGCAAAATTGAGGTTTCTGAGAATCTCCGGCCTGAGCTTCCCCCTCCTGAACAGGGAAAGGTGTTCAACCTGACCCTGCATTACCACTGGCGGGATTTCATCCAGTGCATCAAGACTCGCTCCCTGCCCAAGGCCAACGCCGAAGCGGCTGCGAACAATCACATCGGCTGCCATGCCGCTTATATCGCTTTTCAACTGGGCCGCAAGTTACGCTGGGATCCGGCCAAGCAGGAATTCATCAACGATGACGAGGCCAACCGCATGCGTTCGCGAGAGATGCGGGATCCCTGGCGCCTGGTTTAGGAGACCACCCATGATCGAGACCACCACACAGACCAAACAGCCGCCGAAGGAAGTTGAACCGCCTCCTGAATTCCGTGCCGGCCGGATCATGTCCATGAACTCCCGGCAACTGGTGGAGATTCTGAAAGACCCCGGCTCGACCGAGTTCCAGCGTATGAAGGCCTGCCAGCGCCTGGCCGTGGTAGGGAACCAGGATGCGGTGCCCGCGCTGGCCGCCATGCTCAGCGATCCGAAGCTTTCCCATTACGCGCGCTATGGGTTGGCGCCGATCCCGGGCCCGGAGGCCGATCGCGCCTTGCGGGAAGCGGCGGCGAAGCTCAAAGGACGGCTGCTGGTGGGAGTGGTCAACACCATCGGCCAGCGCCAGGACGTGGGGGCGGTCCCACTGCTGGCGCGCCTGCTCCGCGGAGCCGATACGGAGGTGGCTTGCGCCGCAGCGGCTTCGCTGGGGCGCATCAGTGGACCCTCGGCGGTCAAAGTGTTGCGGGAGACGTTGCTGAGCGGCAAGGGCCCGGGGCGCACCGCGGCTGCCGAAGCCAGCCTGGTTGCCGCCGAAGGATTAATGGCGCGGGGCGACCGCAAAGGCGCGCTGGCGCTCTATGACACGCTGAGCCGTCCCGCCATGCCTAAAGCCGTGCGCCTTGCGGCTATGCATGCGATCATCCTGGCCGAGACTTCGCCGTCGCGGCCCCGTTAAGCGTCTACGTGCCCGGCGAAATGGCTGTCGATTGACGCCTTTTCCGACGCCGCCAGTTTCTCGGACATTCTGCGCATTTCATCGGCCGGCATGGTCTTCAGTGTTTTCACCAGGCGGATGTTCTCGTCGATGTGCTCCAGTTTGGGCATGCCGATAACGATGGCCGACACCGGCAGAGATAAAGAGTATTGGACCAGTTTTTCCACCGGCGCGCTGCCGAGAAGCTTTTCCTGGGCAAATACTTTCATCGCGACCACGCCCATGTTCTTGCGCAGAGCCACTGGCAGCGCCACGTTTTCAAAACCGCGCGCCAGCGGATCCAGTGCTTGCTCCTGGGGCCGCAAAGGAGCCGCGCCCATGCGGGCGGCGTTTAGCGCCATCTGGGTTACGTCGAAGTCGTGGCGCTCCAGAGCGGTCTTCAGCACTTCCGGGTAGGCATGGCAGGTGATGCCGATGAACCGCGCCACTTTCTGGTCCCGCATCCGATAGAGCACCTTGAGCGCGCCGCTTTCGCCCGCGGCCAGGTCCTTTTCATCCAACAGCCCGTGGATGTGCAGCAAGTCGACATGGTCGGTCTGCAACCGCTTCAGACTGGCTTCAATCGAGCGCATGGCTTCATCGGCTGCGCGCGGCGGCACGTTGGTGGCCAAGAAGACCTGTTTGCGGCGGGTCTTCATCACCTGTCCGATGCGGTTCTCGCTGACGCCGTTACCGTAGGATGCCGACGTATCCACATAAGTGACGCCTGCATCCAAGGCGCGGTTCAGCGCCGCAATGGCTTCTTCATCGGTTCTGTACCCTACAAACCGGCTGCCTCCGCCGAAGGCCAGGACCGAAACGCGCACGCCGGTCCGGCCCAAAATCCGCATCGGCATGTCCGTGTTGGCGCTCAGGGGGGCGGCGGCTGCGGCGGCCAGGAATCCACGCCTGGAAACGGTCATTTTCGGGATCTCCTTTCAGGGCCAGCGTAACAGGGTTAGCGGACTGGGCGCAAAGTGAGCTACACTCCATAGCTTTATGACCAACAGCAGAGTGCTTCGGAAATTGCGGGAGGGTGGGCATGTCCTCACCGTAGGCATTGGACGCGTCAAAGAACCGTGGCTGGCCGAGTTCCTGGGCCGTCTAGGCTTTGACTGCTTGTGGCTGGACCTGGAACACCGCGCCTGGGGCTACGATGTAATCGATCCGGTCTCGCTGGCCTGCCGCGCGACCGGCATGGATCTGATGGTGCGCATCCGCAAGAGCGGCTACGACGCGCCCATGCGCGCGCTCGAGTTCGGCGCCAACGGCATCATGGTTCCTCATTGCCGCAGCGCGGCTGAAGCGCGCCAGTGGGTGGAATGGGTGCGCTTCCCACCGCTGGGCAAGCGCGGCTTCGATGGCGTGGGCGCGGACGCCGACCATGGCATGGCGCCTCCGCTCGAACACCTCTCGCACGCCAACCGGGAAGTGTTTCTCGCTCTCCAGATCGAGGACGCCGAAGCGCTCGAGGAGATTGACGGCATCGCCGCCGTTGCCGGCTTCGATTTGCTGTTTGTGGGCCCAGCGGACTTGAGCATCAGCCTGGGCGTGCCGTTCCAGTTTGATCACCCTAAACTGGAAGAGGCCTTCCGCCGTGTGGACAGCGCCGCGCGCCGGCACGGCAAATGGTGGGGCACCACCTCCGCTTCGCCCGAGGTTGCGCAGAAGATGCTGGACCTGGGAGCGCGCATGGTGACGGCGGGCAGTGACCACGGCATGCTAGTCGTGGGTTTCCAAAAAGCAATTCAGGAATTCAGCCGTGTTAAGGTAATGCCATGAAAAGCGCTGTGCAATTCTCGCCACACTACAAATGGTACTTGGTGGCCTTTCTGTTCGCTGTGGCCATGCTCAACTACGCCGACCGTACGGCCATCTCGGCGGTATTCCCTCTGCTCAGCGCCGAGCTGGAAATGTCCGACGTGGCGCTGGCTGCCCTGGGCTCTTTCTTCCTCTGGAGCTATGCGGCCGGCTCCCCTTTCGCGGGAGTATTAGCGGATCGCGTCTCGCGCAGCCGCCTGGTGGTGATTAGCCTGGCGGCCTGGAGCTTGGTCACCATTTGGACCGGATTGTCCCGCAGCGCCGCCGAACTGCTGGCCACACGCGTTCTGCTGGGCCTGGCTGAGTGCGCTTACCTGCCTGCTTCAGTGGCGCTGCTGGCCGACCACCACCCGGTGGAAACGCGCGCCACAGCGGTGGGCCTGCACACGGCGGGCCTGAATTTCGGCCTGATCGCCGGAGGAACCCTGGCCGGTTTTCTCGGTGACCGCCTGGGGTGGCGTCCCAGCTTTTACGTTCTCGGCGCGGCCGGCATAGTGCTCGCGGCAGCCGGCCTGTTTTTTTTGCGCGACCGTCCGCAGCAAACATTGCCCCTTCAGCGCAGCCACCCGGCGTGGAATACTGTGGGAGCCGATCTTGCCGCGCTGTTCCGCGTGGGCACTTGGCGTTTGTTGGTGGGTTCGGGCATGCTGATTTCCATCGGCGTTTGGATGTTCTTCAACTGGCTTCCGCTGTATTATAAGGAGACTTACCATCTCAGCCTGGCGGCGGCAGGTTTTTCCGGCACGTTCATGTTGCAGATGACGGCCACCTTGGGCGCGATGCTGGGGGGCTGGGGTTCGGACCGAGTGGCGAGGAAAGCGCCGGCGCGCCGGCTAATCTTTGGGGCGCTGTGTTACTTCGCCTCGGCGCCGCTGTTGCTCGGCTTCCTGGGGCGCCCCTCCTACGCCATGGTCAGCGTCTTCATAGCGGGATTCGCCCTGCTGCGCGGACTTGGCAGCACGACGGAACCCACTGTGACCTGTGATTTGCTCGAACCCCGGCTGCGCGCCACGGGGCTTGCGCTTATGAATACGGCCAACTGTTTGGCGGGAGGCATAGGCGTGATGATTGCGGGCTTCCTGAAAAGCCGCTTCGGCCTGGCTGGAGTCTTTGCCGGGGTTTCGGTCATCATGGCGCTAGCGGCCTCGCTGGTGCTGGCGGCCTACCTGTTCTACTTCCACCGCGACGAGGCCAGGAGAAAGGGAGTTGCCGCATGATCGTCGACTGCCATACGCACCTGTGGCAAGCCGGACACTGGGGACCGGAGATCACGCAGGAGGCAAGCCTGGCGCGAGGCAGGCCGGCGCAGGTGGATATCCGCGAATCGGACCACTGGGAGGCCATGGCGCCCGTGGACAAGGCCATCGTGTTCGGTTTGCGGGCTGTTCACGTGGGTTTGGTGGTGCCCAACGGCTTCGTGGCGAGTTACGTGGCCCGGCACCCGGAGAAACTCATCGGTTTCGCCAGCATCGATCCTCACGAGCCGGACTACCTGGATGAAATGCACCGATGCTTTGAAACCATGGGAATGCGAGGCCTGAAGCTGGGACCTGTCTACCAGAACTACCATCCCATGGACGAGCGCATGCAGCCGGTTTACGCCTACTGCCAGCAGAGGGGAATCCCAGTGATGTTCCACCAGGGGACCACCTTCCCGCGCCGGGCGCCCCTGAAGTATGCGCACCCGCTGCTGCTGGAGGAAGTCGCTCTCTGCTATCCCGAACTTCGCATGGTTATCGCTCACATGGGGCATCCCTGGGTGGAGGATACGGTTGTGCTGATCCGCAAGCAACCGCATGTTTACGCCGATGTTTCGGCGCTCTATTACCGGCCGTGGCAGTTCTACAACGCGCTCGTGGCGGCTGTCGAGTACGGCGCCGCGCATAAATTGTTATTCGGTACGGATTATCCGTTTACGACTCCGGCCGGCTCCATCGCCGCCCTGCGCAACGTGAATCACATTGCCTCGCCCGGCATGCCCCGCATCCCGGATGAGGTAGTGGAGGGCATTCTGCACCGCGACACGCTCTCGCTGCTCGGTCTGGCATAATGAAGCTTTGCCCGTGAAAAACTATCCTAAATCCGCACTTCTGTTTGCAAAGAACCGCCAATACATCACCGGCGGCGTGGTCTCCGTGAATCGGGCCACCGTGCCCGAAATCGCTTTCGTTCGCGGCCAGGGCGCCTATCTCTATGATGCCGACGGCAACCGCTACATCGACTACCACGCCGGCTTCGCTCCGCATTTTTTGGGGCACAACGACCCTTACGTCACCGAGGCTGTGGTAAGGGTTCTCCGGGATGGCGCCAGCCTATACGGTTCGGGCGCCACCGAGCTGGAAGGGCGCCTTGCCGAACTGGTATGCACGCACATTCCGTGGATCGAATCCGTGCAGTTTCTCAATACCGGCAGCGAAGCCACGGCGCAAGCCATCCGGCTGGCGCGCGGCGCCACAGGACGCGATCACGTGATCGTCATGCAAGGCGGCTACAACGGCTGGCACAATGACGTGGCCTGCAACTTGATGACGCCGCTTGAGGCTTTGGGCCCGCGCGTCTCACCCGGCCAGTACCGCTTCATCCCCATCAGCGCCGGCATTCCCGAAGCGCATCAGGCATTGGTGCATCCCATCAACTTCAACGACCTGGAGTCGGTGCGCTGGGTCTGCCAGCGCTACCCCGTCGCCGCCTTGATCACCGAACCGATTCTGCAAAATATCGGCCTGGTGCATCCGCAACCCGGCTACCTGGAAGGCTTGCGCAAGCTGGCCGATGAATTTGGCTTCGTGCTGATCTTCGATGAAGTCAAGACGGGCTTCCGCCACGCGCTGGGGGGCTATGCGGAGATTTCAGGGGTGCGCCCGGACCTGGCCGTCTACGGCAAGGCTATCGCCAACGGCTATCCCATCGCCGCGCTGGGCGGCAGGAAGGCTTTGATGGACTATTTCATCCATGCGGAGCCTTCCAAGCGTGTGCTGCTGGCCGGCACCTACAACGCCCACCCCGTGCCCACGGCGGCTGCCATCGCCACCATCGAGCGCTTGCTGGAAAACGGCGGCGCCGTCTACCGTTACGTCGAACAGCTCGGCCAGCGGATCCAAGCCGGCATCGAAGCCATTATTCGTGAACTGGGTCTGCGGGCCACACTGGTGCGCCAGGGATCGGCCTTCTGCCTTTATTTCATGGACCACCGGCCGGTGGACTGGCACGACCTTGCCGCCCATCACGATTTCTCTCTCGACGGCCGTATGCGGCTGGAAATCATCGACCGCGGCGTGTACTATTTCCCGACCCCAACCAAGCAGTGCTCCATCTCGGCGGCGCACACGGAAGCCGACATCGACCAGACGCTGGAAGCCCTCCGCGGCGCGTTGGAAGTTGCGGCGCGGAGGGCGGGCTAATTTGGGGTTGCTAGAAGAACAGGCGCAATGCCAGTTCCGCGATGCGGGCGTCCCGGGCGCTAGTGATGCGGCCGAAATTGACGTTGCCGATTGTTGTATTCGGATTTCCCCACTGGGGGTGGTTCATGGCGTTGTAAAACTCCCCGCGGAACTGTAAGCTGAAGCGCTCGTACATCTTGAAATTGCGCATTACGGAAATATCCCAATTGTTGATGCCCGGCCCGTGCAGCGGGAACCGCGGCGATGTACCAAGCTGGTACTGCGGCGTGATGGTCCAAGCGTCGGTGTTGAACCACCTGTAGATGGTGCGGTCAAAATGTGGCAGGGCCGGGCTCACGCCGGGTTTTAGGGTGGGCCTCTGGGCATTACTGCCGCCGCCGTTGTAGGATTGCGTTACCTGCATAGGCAAACCTACCTGGAACTCAGTGATTCCAGCCACCTGCCAGCCGGCAATTACGTCTTTCAGCACTGGGATGTTG
>CAYSBM010000087.1:0-3365 GCA_964429095.1 uncultured Solibacteraceae bacterium
GTCAAGGGGACATTTCTACTTTGCTCAAAGGGGACATTATCATTTTGCTGCCACAGAAGGTTTTTCCAGCACTTTGGCGCCTGCACGGCCGGTCCCGGACCTTGCTTGATAGATGCTTGGCGGACCGTGGTTGGCTCGGGAACCCAACCAGGAAACTATGGCCGGCGGGCGATAACCTCCAGATTGCTGCCCAGGCGGTTGAGCAAAGGAAGGCGTATGAGCGCTTCATCAAGGCTGCGCGCAAGTTGGTAGCCCGTGCGCCAGCCAGGAAGCAGACCGGCCAGAGGCGTAGAAATGAAGTCATAGAAACTGATCCGGCACGGAAAGCCGGCGGCGTGGAAGTAGCTCTCCAGCTCGCGCCGGCCGAGCTCGCGTTCGTCCGGACTCTGGTAACGGCGCATGAGACGGGGAAACAACAGCCGGCCTGCCGCGCCGGACAAGCGGTGACGGCTGGGATCCAACGAATAGAAGCAGCCACCAGGCGCCAGCAGTTCACGGCAGCGGGCAATGGTTTCAAGCACGGCGCCGTCCGGCAGATGATGCAAGAAGAAAATGGCGAAGATCAGGTCAAAGGAGCACGCCTGAAAGGACTGGTCTTCCAGGCTGCCTTCCAGGAACTTGGCGTTACGCACCCCAGCCTCTTCAGCGTCCTGGCGGGCTTGCCGGATGGCCGCCGGCGAGATATCGATCCCCACCAGTTCTCCGACGCGCGGAGCAATCAAGAGTTCGGTATCGCCTATGCCGCAGCCGAGGCTGAGCACACGCGCGCGCGGATGGGCGCCGGCGAGCCGCAGAATGCGGCCGGCCATGTGGATCCGCAAGGCGCGCACCGCGGGCTTGGAGAAGTGCTGGTGCGCAAAGCCGGCGTAGAGCTTCTAGTGGTATGCAATTTGGCGCCCGCGCACGGGATCGAGCGGCATGCCTTGAGCTTAGCAAGTCAGGAACGGCGTAGGGGATTTGCTACGCTGAAAAACGATGAGCGCGCACGAGACGTTTCATTTCCACAGCCTCGACGAGGTGAGGCGGCGTATCCGCGAGTTGGGACTGGAACTTGAACTAAGCGAAGATTTGAGCCCGCTGGCGAAGCCATTGATAGCCGGCGGCCACAGGATTCCGAACCGGATGGTGGTGTTGCCGATGGAAGGCTGCGACGGCACGCCGGAAGGCGCGCCGGACGAGTTAACCTTCCGGCGTTACAAACGGTTCGCCTCCGGAGGAGCTGGCCTGCTCTGGGTGGAGGCGACAGCAGTGGTGGAAGAAGGCCGCGCCAACCCGCGCCAGCTCTGGCTCCACCGCAGAACCACCGGCGAGTTCGCGCGCCTGGTGGAAGAAACCCACAAAGCCGCGCGCCAAGCCATGGGACCCAACCACCGCCCCTTGCTTATCGTGCAACTGACGCATTCGGGACGGTATTCGCGGCCCGGACGCCGGCCGCGGCCCGTCATCGCCCACCATTCCAAATACCTTGATCCGGTGCAGAACCTGCCGCCGGATTACCCCCTGATCACCGACGAGGAATTGGAGGCGTTGGAAGACCGCTATGTGGAGGCCGCCCTGTGCGCACAGCAGGCGGGTTTCGATGGCGTGGACGTGAAAGCCTGCCACCGCTACCTGATCAGCGAACTGCACGCTTCCTACACGCGCGAGGGCAGCCGCTATGGCGGCAGTTGGGAGAACCGCTCGCGGCTGTTCCGCAACATCGTCAAGAAGATACGGCAGGCCGCACCGGCCCTGATGGTGACTTCGCGCATGAACGCGCACGATGCCATGCCTTATCCCTACGGCTTTGGCATGGACCCGGAAGATCCCGCCAAACCGTGCCTGGAGGAACCCATCGATCTGGTGCGCTTCCTGATGGAAAACGGCGCTCCCTTGGTGAACATTACCATCGGAAACCCCTATTTCAATCCGCATGTAAACCGGCCTTTCGACCTGCCTGTAGCCGGAGCGCCCGTTCCGCCTGAGCATCCCTTATGCGGCATCGCGCGGTTCGTCGGCATCGTGCGGGCGATTCAGCAGGCGGCGCCCGGCATTGCGGTGATCGGTGGTGGCCTTTCGTGGTTGCGGCAGTTTTTCCCGCAAATGGCGGCGGCCAACATACGCAACGGCTGGGCGGCAATGGTGGGCGCCGGACGTATGGCGTTCGCCTACCCGGACTGCGCCCGTGACGTCATGGAACATGGGCGGCTGGAGCCTGAGCGGTGCTGCGTGGCCTGTTCGGCTTGCACCCAGATCATGCGCGACGGGGGGCGGAGCGGCTGCGTGCCGCGCGACGCGGCCATTTATGAGCCCATTTACAAAGCCGGGCGTGCCGAAGCGCTGGATACGATTCTGGCTGAGGCCAATATGTGCCGGCAATGCAATGATCCGACCTGCGTCCGGGGCTGTCCGGCCCGGGTGGACATCCCTCGCTTTGTGGGCCATATTGCCGCCGGGCGCTTCCGTGAGGCCTATGAAACGCTGCGGGAACAGAACCTGCTGGCGGCGGTGTGCGGCTATGTGTGCCCGGCCGAGACACAGTGCGAAGCCGAGTGCATCAACCAGCATTACACCGAACACGTCCCTATCCAGCACTTGCAACGCTGGGTGAGCAACAAGGCCCTCGAAGAGGGCTGGGCGGGCGAACCGAGACCGACAGGGGCGCCCACCGGCAAGCGTGTCGCAGTGCTGGGCGCCGGAGCGGCGGGCATCAGCGCGGCGGCCACGCTGGCGTCGCTGGGGCACCGGGTGGTGTTGTTCGACCGGGCGCCGGAGGCGGGCGGCACCGCACGCGCCACCATTCCCGATGAGCGCCTGCCAATTCCGGTTCTGCACCGCGAAGTAGATGCCGTGCTGGCCAGCTACGGCGGTGTGGAACGCAGGCGGATTGAACTGGGCGGATCTTGCACCCTGGACCAGATCCAAGCCGAAGGCTTTGATGCCGTCCTGGTGGCCCTGGGTTTGACCAAGCCGGTGGTGTTGGAAGCGAAACGGCCGCGCAGCGGAGTGGAAGGCGCCTTGGAATTTCTACAGCGCCTGAAAATGGGCGGCCGCTTGAAGGGCAGCGTGCTGGTTCTCGGCGGCGGCAATACGGCGATCGATGCCGCCATGTCCGCTCTGCGGGCAGGAGCCAGCGACGTGTCAATCGTTTACCGGCGGTCGTTGGCCCAGATGCCCGCATGGCCTGAAGAACGCGAGGCGGCGATGAAAGCCGGCGTCCATTTTCTCATCCTGACACAGCCGCTAGAATACATCGCTGGCGTGGAAGGTCAGCTCACTGGTGTGCGCGTGATCCGCACGCGGTTGGGCGCGCCCGGCGCTGACGTCCGGCCGCGTCCGGAACCCATTCCTGGCACCCAACATATACTGCCGGCCTACTTGGCCAG
>CAYSBM010000087.1:3400-4524 GCA_964429095.1 uncultured Solibacteraceae bacterium
CGGAACTACGGTAGTGCGCGCCGTGGCCGAGGGCCGCGACGCCGCCCGCGAAATTCACGCCCGCCTGATGGCAGGCTAGTTTACAGGCGCCAGCGCCGCCAGCCGGGACTGGCGCAAGAGAAAACCGCTAACGTTGGCCGCCGGCAGCGGCGCCCCGAAAAGGTGCCCCTGCAACAAGTCGCAACCGGCACGGCGCAAAGCTGCCAGTTGGCGCTCGTTCTCCACACCTTCCGCCACCACTTGCAACCCCAGGCCATGAGCCAGGCGGATCACGGTTTCCACCAGGGGAGTAATGGAGCCGCCGGTCATTTCCAGCAGGAAGGAGCGGTCGATTTTCAGGGCGTCCAGCGGAAGGCGCCGCAGATAGGCAAGAGAAGAGTATCCCGTGCCGAAATCGTCAATTAGAATTCGGACGCCCATCTTGCGCAGCGATTCCATCTTGCGGGCCGACTCCTCGATGTCGCGCATCAGTGTGCCTTCGGTAACTTCCAGGGACAGTTGGCTGGGCTCCAATCTCACCATGGCCAGAGTCTGCTTTACGATGGACACGAAGTCCGGCCGGGAGAACTCGACGGCTGACACATTCACCGAAACGTGCACGGGTGCTGGTGCACAGGCCTGCCAGGCCGCGCATTGGCGGCAAGCTTGCTCCAGGACCCAGGCGCCAATGGGCAGAATAAGGCCGGATTCCTCGGCCAGCGGTATAAAGTCCGCCGGAGCGATGCGCCCCAGTTGAGGATGGCGCCATTCGATCAGAGCCTCCAGGCTGCGGGCTCGTCCTTCCAGATCGATCAACGGCTGATAGAGCAAGCGAAATTCGCCACCGCTCAGCGCCCGGCGCAGCCCAGTTTCCAGCTTGAGGCGTGTGCGCGCCGCCGCGCCTATGGCGGCTGTGAAACGCACCACTTGCGGGAAGCCGCCAGGTGTGGCGCGGAACGCCGCCGTGCCGGCATGCCGCAACAGCGTTTCGGCGTCCCGTCCGTCTTCCGGGTAAACGCTCAGCCCCATGGAGGCGGATAAGAACAGTTCCTGATCTTCGATTTGAAACGGCCTCTCAAAAATGTCCACAATGCGGGCGGCTTTCCAGACGGCTTCACAAGGGGTTTCCAGTCCGCGGAGCGCTC
>CAYSBM010000087.1:4534-10076 GCA_964429095.1 uncultured Solibacteraceae bacterium
CGCCGTTGGTGCGGGCCACCAGGTCCCCCGGCTCCAGGTGGGCGGAAAGGCGGCCGGCGACCTGACGAAGCAGGCTGTCGCCAGCCAGGTGCCCCAAAGTGGCGTTGATCCGTTTGAAATGATCGAGGCTGAGTGAAATCACCGCCGGATGCCAGCCACGCCAATAAGCCGTAACTAAAGCTTGAGACAGCCGGTGGAGGAAGACGGCGCGGCCGGGCAACCCCGTCAATGAGTCTCTCGTGTCCTGTTCCCAGGAACTGGAAGCGGCATCAAACAGGGTTTGGAAGCGGCTCTTGGTTGCCCTACCGAACAATGTGCGCATCGGTTAACTGTTTCTCTATTGATTTGTACATCATGCGGGGGAGAAATGACGCACTATTTGCGGCAGCCTGAAGAACGATTGTTCCAGTACTTTGGGTCCGGTACCGAGGCCCGCCGCGCGTGCCTAGTCGAAAATTACGGTCTTGTTGGCGTAGCGCAAAATGCGGTGCTCCAAGTGCCACCTAACGGCGCGGCTCAAGACAATGCGTTCCAGATCCCGGCCTTTCTGGATCAGATCGGCTACCTGATCGCGGTGCGAGATGCGGACCACATCCTGTTCGATGATGGGGCCGTCATCCAGCACTTCGGTGACGTAATGGCTGGTGGCGCCGATCACCTTGACTCCGCGTTGAAAGGCGGCCTGATACGGACGGGCGCCGCTGAAAGCCGGCAAGAATGAGTGGTGGACGTTAATGATTCTTCCTTCGAAGGCGGAGACAAAAGCAGGCGAAAGCACCTGCATGTAACGGGCCAACACCACCAGATCCACTCGGTGTTCGCGCAGCAGCGCGATCTGGCGCCTTTCGGCCGTGGCCTTTTCGCCCGGCATAACCGGAATGTGGTGAAAAGCGACGCCGTGGAATGCGGCCAGCGATCGTGCGTCTTCGTGATTGCTCACAATGAGCGGAATCTCACAGGCCAGTTCACCGATCTGGTGGCGGTAGAGAAGGTCCGCCAAGCAATGAAGATAACGGGAGACGAAAATCGCAACGCGTGGGACCAAGGAAGAAAAGTGGAGCTTCCAGCGCATCTGGAAGCGGGAGGCGATGGGAGCAAATTCGGAGCAGAAGGCCGGCTCATCCAGGTTAAAGCCCTCCAGGTCCCACTCCACGCGCATGAAAAACAGCCCTGCATCGTTATCCCGGTGCTGATCCGCGTGCAGGATATTGGCGCTGTGGGTGTAAAGGAAGCTCGAGATGGCGGCGACCAGCCCCTTCTGATCCGGACAATCAATGAGCAGAGTGGCGGTGTGGGTCATGCCTCTTCAGCCATTGTAGCTTCCGGCCGGCTCCCCAGGCCGCCGCATCCCGCTTACTGGTTATCGCGCCACTCTTCGAGCCAGGCCATCTGAATGGCTTCGAGTTTGCTCTCGTTGGAAGCCGAGGGATCCCCTTCAAATCCGGGAAGTTCAAGAACCCACCGGCGCAGGTCCGTGAAACGGACCGAAAGGGGATCCACATCGGGAAATTTTTCGCACAAAGCCAGGGCGACCTCTTCCGGGTTGCTCCAATCCAAACCAGGCATCAGATTTTCGTCCCCTTCAGTACTGTGCGCACCGCCGAATTCATCATTCTTTCGGCCAGGTGCATGGTGGCTTGATTCAACGCGTCAATTTCGGCGCGAATCAACAAGTGATCGTCTCCATGATAGGCCATCAGCAGGCGGTTGACGCACGCATCGATGGCCTTGCGTTCCTCCAGACTCAGTTCCTGATAAGCTTCGCTATGTTTGGCCTTTTCCACGGCGGCCAAAATAGCGTCGGCCTCGACGCGCGCCTCGCGCACCTGCCGCTCCTTAAAGTCTTCCTCAGCCAGTTCCAGCGACTCGCGGATCATGCCCTCCACCTCCTGTTCGGTGAGGCCGTAGGAGGGCTGGACCTCGACGCTCTGCTGCTTGCCGGTGCGCAAGTCGCGCGCCGTAACGTTCAAGATGCCGTTGGCGTCGATGAGAAAACGCACCTCGATGCGCGCCATGCCGGCGGGCATGGGCTCAATGTCCTTCAAGTCGAACCGTGCCAGGCTGCGGCAGTCGCGCGCCAGCTCCCTCTCGCCTTGCACGACGTGAATTAAGACGTTGCGCTGGCCATCCACCGCGGTGGTGAAAGTCTCTGTGGCGCTGGCTGGAATGGTGGAATTCCGGTGGATCAGCTTGGCCACCACGCCGCCCATGGTCTCGATGCCCAGCGAGAGCGGCGTGACATCCAACAGCAGCTTGTCGTGAACCTCGCCGGAGAGGATGGCCGCCTGCACGGCGGCGGCCAGCGCCACCACTTCATCCGGGTTCAGTTCAGTGTGGGGACGGGTGCGGAACAAGTTTTCGACTGCGGTCCGCACCAGAGGAATGCGCGTGGAACCTCCCACCAGAACCACTTCGTCTATCTCCTCCACTTTTACTCCGGCGTCATGAATAGCGTTCCGGCAGGGGCCTAAAGTGCGGTCCACGATGGGAGTAATCAACTTCTCGAACAGTTCGCGGGTAATTTCGCGCTGATAGCTCTTGCCCTGGTATTCAAGCTGGATCGAGGTCTGGAGAACAAAGCTCAAGCGCTCTTTGGCCGCGATCACGGCCCGCCGCAGCAACTGAACAGCTTCATGGTTGCCAGACAGGTCCTGGGCCCATTCGCTGGCGATGTCCTCCAGCGCGATACGCAGGAGCAGGTTGTCGATATCGTCGCCACCCAGGTGCGTGTCGCCGTTGGTGGCCAGCACTTCGAAAATGCCGTCATGGAGGCGCAGAATCGAGATGTCAAAAGTGCCGCCGCCCAAATCATAAACTGCAACAATGCCTTCTTTGCGCTTGTCCAGGCCATAAGCCAGGGCGGCTGCGGTGGGCTCGTTCACCAGCCGCAGCACCTCCAGCCCAGCGATCCGGCCGGCGTCCTTTGTGGCCTGGCGCTGGGCGTCGTTGAAGTACGCTGGAACAGTGATGACTGCCTGGCGTATTTCCCGCCCCAAGGCCCTTTCGGCATTGCGGCGGAGTTGCATCAACACATAGGCTGAAATTTCCGGCGGGGTAAACAAACGGTCGCCGAGCTGAATCCGGATGACGCCTTCCTGTTCGCCCGCCAGGGGGAATGGAAACAGTTGCCTCTCCCCGGCCACGTCGGCCAACCCCCGGCCCATCAGGCGCTTGATGGAATAGGCGGTGCGCTCAGGATGGGTGAGCAAGAGTTCGCGCGCGGCTTGTCCGACAACGATTTCGCCTGCGGGCGTATAGCTGACCACGCTGGGAACCAGTCGGGAACCGTCCGGGGCAGGAATCACCTTGGGGGTGGCCAGCTCCATGTGAGCCACCAAACTGTTGGTGGTGCCGAGGTCGATGCCCACTACGCATGCTTTGTTGCTGCTCCCGAAATCTATTTGTAAGAGCTGTTCCATGGCTTCAAAGAGCCAGTTCCCTTTCCACTTCGTTGATGAGATTCTGCACGTACTTGCGCCGGTCAAGAAGACGGCGGATGGCGGCAAGACAATCCCGGCTGGCCTTGGCGTCGTAGTCGGCAAAAAGTCCGGCCAGAGACTCGTCCAATTCCCGGCGCATATCCAGGAATCGGGCGCGCGCCTGCTCCAGTTGCGGGCGCACGGTCGGATCGCCACCACGCAACTCTTCGAGCGCCATGTTCAACTCGAAAACCTCTTGGAGCAGCTCGGGCGGCGCACTTTGTTTACTGCGCCCGCCGTTGTCGAAGCCCGCCTCTTTCAGAATGTATTCGGCGCGCAGCACCGGATCGCGGAGCACACGGTAGGCGTCATTTAGAATGGCGGTGGCTTCCAGCGAGTATTGCTGCTCGGTCGGAGTGGCGCGGGTGAAACGGTCCGGATGCAGCAGACGGCTCAACGTGTAAAAACGCTGCTGGAGGTCCGCCATATCCAAATTCAAGCGCGGCTCCAAACCCATGAAGCGAAAGTAGTCCGGACGCGGCCGCTGGAGTGTGTTGCAGTAGCGGCAGAAAAGGGACTCCACCGCCGGGTTGCCGCAATGCCAGCACTTGTCTTGAGCTTGCATCAGGCCGTGAACGAAGTCCCGCAACCGCAACTCTTCTTGGCGTTCGGATTCTGGAACGAGAAACCGGACTGCATCAGCGTTTCGGTGTAGTCCAGCGTCAGGCCGTCCAGATATAGCATGCTCTTGGGATCGATAAAAATCTTGACTCCGTCAAACTCGAAGACTTTGTCGTTGGGGCGGGCCTGGGGCTCGAACCTGATAAGATAACTCAAACCCGAGCACCCTCCGCCCTGCACGCCCAGACGCAAGCCGCCGCTCACGCCCTGCTTGGCGAAAGCCTGGCGGATTTTCTCCACCGCCTTAGGTGTGACCTGAATCATGGTTCCATACCAGCCGCCATCCGCGGCGCGGACAGCAGCCCCTTTTCTAAGAGACCAGTTGTTCGGCTTGCCGGGACGCTTGTTTCTTCTTATAGTCCTCAATTGCCGCTTTGATAGCGTCCTCGGCCAGAACCGAACAGTGAATTTTCACAGGCGGCAGACTCAACTCGTTGACGATTTCACTGTTCTTGATCGCCAGCGCCTCGTCCACCGTCTTGCCCTTCACCCATTCGGTAGCCAGCGACGAACTGGCAATGGCGCTCCCGCAGCCGAAGGTCTTGAACTTGGCGTCTTCAATCACGCCCGTTACCGGGTTCACCTTCAACTGCAATTTCATCACATCGCCGCATTCGGGCGCACCCACCATGCCGGTGCCCACATTGGGATCCGACTTGTCGAGAGAACCCACGTTGCGCGGATTGTTGTAATGATCCAAAACCTTGTTCGAATACGCCATTCACCTACCCCCTTTATTGTCTCCCCTCTGAATTTTCAATACCCTTTGTCGCCACTACTGCGAAGCCCACTCCACTTTCTTCAGATCCACGCCTTCCTTGGCCAGCTCATAGAGCGGGCTGAGCTCCCGCAACCGCTTGACCGTCTCGATGACGCGCCGGGCTGTATAATCCACCTCTTCCTCCGTATTGAAGCGTCCCAGGCCAAAACGAATGGAAGTGTGAGCCAGGTCGTCGCCGACACCCAGCGCCTTCAGAACGTAACTGGGTTCGAGCGAGGCCGACGTGCAGGCCGACCCGCTGGAGACCGCAATGTCGTTGATACCCATCAGCAACGATTCGCCCTCCACGTAAGCGAAACTCATGTTCAGATTGTTGGGCAGCCGGTGCTCCATGCTGCCGTTAATGAACACCTCGTCCAACTCGGATTCCAAGGTGCGCCGGAGCTTGTCGCGGAGCGCGCGCAAACGCGCGGATTCTTCCGCCATTTCCTGTCCACATAGCCGGCAAGCCTCGCCCCACAATCCCTGCTACGTTCACCGTGCCCGACCTCATGCCGCGGTCGTGGCCCCCGCCGTCCATCTGGGCGGTGAGCTGCACGCGCGGGTTCTTGCGCCGGACATACAGCGCGCCTACGCCCTTGGGCCCGTAAATCTTATGCGCCGAGATGGACATCAAGTCGATGTTGTCGCGGTCCACGTTGACCGGTATCTTGCCCACGGC
>CAYSBM010000088.1:0-712 GCA_964429095.1 uncultured Solibacteraceae bacterium
GCCGGCAACATTCCTGGCCAAGTTGGCAGCTTCGTACAGAGCGTGCGCGGCCCAGGGGTCGAACACTGCCGGTAACATCATTTCGTTCTTGAGTCCCGGCCCATGCGGGGTGGTAACTGGTTCCAAGGTCTGCAAAGGATCGGGCACGATGCTGCCACAGACTACAATCTGGTATCCGCCAGCCATAGGCAATTGAAGACTTCTCCAATTGTAACAACACGCAGGCCCTGGTCAGTCGGCGCCATCAGGCTTGGGCGTGCGAGGCGTGCTGGGGGGTAACTCGGGCGGCTTGACGTAATCGGTGGGGATTTCCCCGGTGAGCGCGGCCAGCCAGGCGATAATTGCTTTCACCTCTTCTGGTTTCAACTGCTTGCCCAACTGATAGTCGGCCATTTCGGCCACTGCCGTCTCCAGCGAGGGCACCTTGCCGGAGTGATAGTAAGGGCCAGTTTTCTCGACATTGCGCAAGGAAGGGACTTTGAAAACCATCCTGTCGCCTTCATTCTTGGTAATCTTGAACCGACCCGGATCGCTTTGATCCGGGTAGGGCTTCACTGCACCGAGTTTTTGGAACATGGAACCGCCTATATAGGCGCCCATGTGGCAGGTTTGGCATCCTGTCTCGACGAACTTATTGAAACCGGCCTTTTCCTCGTCAGTGAGGGCGTTCTGCTCGCCGCCGAGAAACTTATACCAGCGTGAAGGAGAGACC
>CAYSBM010000088.1:722-10033 GCA_964429095.1 uncultured Solibacteraceae bacterium
GCTCGAAGGCTCCGATAGCCCGGGCGATGTTATCGTAAGTGACCGGTTCCTTGTCCTGAGGAAAAGCCGCCTTGAACGCCATCACATATTCCGGCATGGACTTGATCACTGCGACCACATGCTTTTCAGCCGGCATGGCCATCTCGACCGGGTTCAGCACCGGTCCTTTGGCTTGCTCTTCAACGTTTGCCGCGCGGCCATCCCAGAACTGAGCTACGTGCCCGGCGGCGTTATAAACGGTGGGTGAGTTGCGGTCGCCTCGTTGTCCGTTGTGGCCTGGCGAGGTGGGTTCGTTGTCCACGCCGTAGCGATCGAGTTTATGGCAGGAGTTGCAACTCAGCTTCTGGCTGCGTGAAAGGCGCGGATCGTAATAAAGCATTCTGCCGAGGGCAATTTTCTCCGCGGTCAAAGGGTTAGCCTCCGACGCCATTTCCGGTGGCAGCGGCTGGAACAAGGCTGTTTTGGCAGGCTCGATTTCGACCTTGGCGATCTTCGCCTTACATCCGGTGAAGACAAGGGCAAAGGCAGCCAGCAAAGTTGTCCATAGAAGGCATGGTGTCCGCATGTGTGTCTCCTGAACTCCGGCAATATCATATCGCAAAGACGCGGAGGCACACGGCACGTTTGCCGCCAGCGGTTCTGAAGCGGGGGCGTCTGCCCGCAAACGGTCAGACCATGTTTGGAATCTTGATGATCTTCTTCTGGATGGCGTACTGCACGAGCTGCGCTTTATTGTGAATGTCGAGCTTACGCATGAGGTTGAACTTGTGGGCCTCAACGGTTTTTACGCTGAGGTTCAGATCACAAGCGATCTCTTTAACCGAATTGCCTTCGGCCAGCATCTTCAACACTTCCTTTTCGCGCGTGGTGAGAGTGGCGAAGCGCGGCAACCGGTTGGCGGACTTGATGCGGGAACGGAAATCGTCCACCAGTTGCGCGAGCATGCGGGGGCTCAAATAGCTGCCTCCGCGGCAGACATCTCGCACCGCGGCCAGCAATTGCTGAGCCGGCGAATCTTTGAGCACATATCCATTCGCGCCCACCTCCATACCCTCAACCAGGTAGTCCTCATCGTCATACATGGTGAGGAAGACAATGCGGGTTTCCGGACGGGCCTTCTTAATCTGGCGCGTGGCTTCGAAACTGCTTAGGCCAGGCATGCCGATGTCCATCAACACGACGTCTGGGCGCAGTTCGAGGGCGCGGTCGATAGCGTCGCCGCCGTTGGCGGCTTCTCCCCCCGCCTCCATGTCGGCTTCCGCCGAAATCAACGTTTTCATACCCTGGCGGAACAATGTGTGATCGTCTGCCAGCAGAATCCGAATCTTCGCCATACGTTTACTCGACTTGTCTCAAGATGCCTACAGTCACGTTGCCTGCCATGGGCGGTCCCTCTCAGTGTTTCGCCCGTTTAGCGACCGGCAACTCGATCCTTATCTTCGTCCCCATGCCCGGACGGCTCTGAATGTCGAAACGGCCGCCCAGCAGGGCCACGCGCTCCCGGATGCCAGCCAAGCCGAATGAATCCCGCTTAGCAAGCGCTTCCTCAACTCGAAAACCGACGCCATCGTCTTCGACGTTCAGTCTCAATAGACCATCGGCGGAACGCAGCGAAAGGTTTACATGGGTAGCCAAGGAATGTTTCATTATGTTGTTGCAGCATTCCTGTACCAGCCGGTACACCATCACTTCGGTCTTTTCGGGCAGCCGCCCCAGACGGGACACTTGCAGCCGGATACGGGCGGGATGGCGGCGCCGGAATTGGCTTACCAGTTGACGCAATGCGGCCGCTAGGCCCAGTTGAGCCAGCACGGCGGGGCTGAGCGCTCCAATGATACGGCGGATCTCGATAATGTTCTTTTCAAGCAGGTCTCGCACTTCTCGAAGTTGCTGGGCCAGGACTTGGTGTCCCGGCGGCACGGCGTGTTCCAGCATTTCCAGTTGCAGGCGGATATAGAGCAACGACTGGCCGGCCTCGTCGTGCAGTTCCCGGCTGACTCTGCGGCGTTCCATCTCCTCGACCTGAACCAAATGCTCCGCCAGACTGCGGATCTGCTCTTCCCGGGTGGCCAGTTCTTCCATGAGACCGGCCTTCTGCGCGGCCAGCATGCAGCGTTCGGCGGCCACCTCCAGGAGTTCCAGTTCGCGCGGCAGCCAGGCGTAAGGTTTCGGGAAGGCGAACTGCATGACACCCCATGTGCGGCCTTCGGCCGCCAAAGGCACGCTCCAGCAGGAGACAAAGCGCTGGGGCCATTCAGCCACCAGCCAGCAATCATGACCGCCCTCATCCCGCTCGAGATAACGCGGGCGTCCCAGCCGGTCGAAGCGGCACAGCCTTTGCGATACTTCGACCAGGCCGCCGTTTGAGAAGGGGACCAAGGCCCGGCGCACCCAGGTGCGCTTGTTATCATCGCGGAGAAACAGGGCGCCCGCCTCGGCGCGGCTGAAGGTGGTAAGGATTTCCAAGCTGCGGTGGAGCAGCTCATCCAGGCTGCGAGATTCGACCTCGGCCCGAAACAGTTCATAGAAAGCTTTGGTTTCAGCTTCGCGAACCTGATAAAAGGAGTTGTTCAGGGTGAGGATGGCGCAGAAGTGCAACTGATCGCGAGCCCAGCGGAAATTGGCCAATTCCACCGGGCTTAGCGGGCCCAGGCCGGCGGGCTGGATACGGTCGTACTCGCGCAGAGCCCGGATAATCTCGCCCGGCGAAAGGTTGAGCTTCGCCAGCCGGCGGCCATTGTATTCGACCTGCTCGAAGAAGTCCGCCGGTGGGCGGCCCTCGGCCAGCAGCCGCGCCGCCGCCCCGGGGGTGATGGCGGCCAGGGCTTTGCGCTGTCGGGCGTCAAATCCCAAGCGGGCCAGGCGGGACAAAAACCGCCGTTCGGCTTGTCCGGCAACGGGGGCAAACAGTTCCGCCCAGCGTTTCAAATGCGCGCGAAGCTGCGTGCTCAGCACTTCAGCGGCGGCGGCCAGCCGCGTGTTTGTGCCGTGGGATTTCACTAAGCTAGTAGATCGGGAGGGTCAGAGCTATTCTTTAGCGCCATAGCGGCGCAGCAGGGCGGCGAGCTCTTCGTGGCCGTTCTTGAGGGCAATCGCCAGGGGTGAGACCCCGCTCTTGTTGCAGGCGTTGGGATTGGCGCCTCGATCCAACAGGTAGGCGGCAACCTCGCGCCGTCCCCAACTGGCGGCGAGAAACAGGGGGGTGGCGCCGGACTCGGCCTCCCGCGCATCAATTGCCGCGCCGCGTTCGACCAGCAACTGCGCCACCGCACGATGGCCGCCCAGGGCGGCATCATGCAACGGCGTAGCGCCGGCGGCGTTCACAGCGTCCAAACGAGCGCCGCGGGCAAGCAGCAACTCGGCGATATCTCTGTGTCCTTTAAGCGCCGCATCATGCAGCAGAGTGGATCCCAGCGCTGTACGGCCATTGGGATCGGCGCCTTTCTCGAGCAGCAAGGTGACCAAGTCGGCCTGCCCACGCAGAACGGCTTCCTGCAAGCGTTGAGCGGATGAAATGCCGGTTTCCTGGATGCGCGCGCCCCGGCTCATCAACAGTTCCACCAATTTGGAGTGCCGGAAGCGCAGGGCCTCGTCGAGCGGAGTCGAGCCACTCTGGTCGCGTGCGTTGGGGTCTGCGCCGCCTTCCAGTAGGGCCGCCGCTGCCTCGAGTTGGCCTTTCGCGGCGGCCATGTGAAGCGGGGTGCAGCCGCCATCGCGGTCCTGAGCGTTGACGCTGGCGCCCTGCGACAAGAGAAATTTCACCAGGCTGGCATGTCCCTTCCAAGCCGCCTCATGCAGCGGCGTAACCCCGCCGGCATCCGGGGCGTTGACGCGGGCGCCATGAGCGGCGAGCAACTGCGCCAGCCGCAGATAGCCCCGGTTAGCTGCCAGATGCATAGCCGTTGTGCCGTTGCGGTAGTGCGCGTTCACCTGCGCCCCTTTCGCCAACAGCAGTTCGACCACTTCCGGATGGTTGGTGATGACGGCGTAATGCAAGGGGGTGGAGCCAGCCTCGGCGTGCTCGGCGTTGGGATCAGCGCCGCGCTGCAACAACAGCCTCGCCACTTCCAGATGACCGGCCCAGGCGGCGTCATGCAGCGGCGTCCCTCCCAGGGCGTCGCGTTCATTAGGCGGCGCCCCAGCTTCAAGCAGGATCCGCACGCGATCCAAGTCTCCGGAGCGAGCCGCAACATGCAAATCACCGGCGAATACCGCCATGCCGAAACACGCAAGAGCCGGCCTCCACCAGCGGACTCCCATGATCTCAGCCTAGCACTGGCGCGGCGGCGCGCTGCGCTTGGCCCGCACCGCGCTGCGGTAGCATTCCAAGAGCGCGCGCGTCATCACACGCATGTCGAACTTGCTCTCCACCAGACGGCGGGCGCGTCTGGCGAGCTCTGCGGCCTGGCTAGGGTTTTCAAAGAGGCGGACAACGCAGGCGGCGAATTCTTCCGGCGAATCGGCCAGCAGGCAGACGCCGCCGTCCGCCGTAAGTCCTTCGGCGCCCACGGTGGTGGAAACCACGGGAATGCCGGAAGCGAAGGCTTCCAACAGCTTCACGCGCATGCCGGAGCCGCTCAACACCGGGCAGACGAAGACCGCGCACTCGCTGAGCGGCTCCCGGACATCCTCTACAAAGCCCCGAAACTCGACAAAGGAAGCGACGCCTCCGGGCAGGAAATGCCGGGGTGGGGGATCGGATCCCACCACCACCAAACGGGCCTTTGGGACGCGCTCAACTATGAGGGGCAAAACGCGACCGGCGAACCAGGCGAGAGCCGTGAGGTTCGGCTGGTGGCGAAAGCTGCCCAAAAACAGCATGGTGTAGGGACGGCGTCCATCGGGCGAGAACCGGTAGCGGGAGGTGTCGATGCCGGCCCGTAAGCTGTCATCCACGCGGTCCTTCAACTGCGGCAAAAAGCCGGTCAAGCAGGCGGCGTTTTGCGAACTGCACACCTGTATGCGGTCCAACTGCGGCAACATGCGGAGTTCCCAGCGCAACGCGCGCAGGTACTCGAAACGGGCGGCGAGAGCCGCAGCAACTCCGCGCGCTTGAGCGAGGCTGCGGGCGATGGATTGAAAGTAAATGTCGTGTTCGAAAAGGATTACCGGGATGCGGTTGAAAGCTTCTGCGTATTGGCCCAAAGGCGTGTATTCAAGCTGTACCAGATCAATTTGATGTAGGTAAATCTGGCGGTGGATGAGCCAGCGCAGCTCGTCGCTGGAGTATTCGCAAACCGCGTGTGGCAGCAGCGAGCCGGGCAACTGCGGTCGTCCCCTCAGCCGCAAAATAAACTCCGCCGAGCCGCAGAGGGCAACCAGGTCCTGGTGAGCCTGCTGTTGCCAGGCTTCATCAAGCAGGACGATCAGGTGGACTTCGGTGAGCTTCACCAGCACATCCAGAGTCTGGTACATGAACACGCCGCCCCCATGTACGGGCGGACAAATGGCGTAGGGTGAAACGAAAAGCACTTTGGGGCGATGGGGCGCCGGGTCCATGGGGGCGAAACGGTCACGGAAATAGCCGCCCAGCGGGCGGCGAAAAGCCTCCGTATCGTTGACGACGGCCAGCGTACGGGCACGCCAGCGCGAGCGGACCAGACGAGGCAGCGAGACAAAGGCGCCCCACCAGGCGGACAAGCTGGGGCGTTCCGGAGAATCGCCGATCAGGAGGCTGAGCAGCGCGGCGGCATAGGATTGCAGAAAATGGCCGGCCAGGCGCGGCCACTCGTGTATGTTCTTCCAGCTCCAAAGCAGGCGGTTCTTCTTGATCACGCGCTCGATGTGCGCCGGACTGAAGCAGCGGCCGATCGTGCCGCGGTGCTCATGATAGACAATGCTGCGGGGTTGATAGAAAACCTTCCAGCCGCGTTTCCAGGCCTGGTAGCCGAGGTCGGTGTCTTCGTAGTAGAAGGGTTCAAAGAGCGGGTCGAAGCCGCCCAGCTCCAGAAACTTCCGCCGGTCGAAGGCGCAGGATCCGCCGCCTCCGTAGAAGCAGGGGTAGAGATCCTGAATGGCGGGATCCGTGCGGTGCCGCACATGCAAACCACCGTGCCGCCACATGCCCTCGGTTAAGCCGGTTTCCTCCCGCAACTTGTTCGGGTCGCCAAAAAAGATCTGGCAGGAAACCGCAAAAACGGCCGGGTCGGCGAAGGCTTCCAGCAAAGGCGGCAGGAAGCCAGGATCGACGCGCATGTCGTTATTAAGCAGGACCACGACATCGTTGCGCGCATGTCGGACACCCGCGTTGGCGCCGCCTCCAAATCCCAGATTGCGTTCCAGCTCGAGGACCCGCACAGTGGGGAAGCGCTCGCGCACCAGCGGGGCGGTGCCGTCGGTGGAACCATTGTCCACCAGCACGATCTCGTTGTCCGGATGAAAAGCCAAAGCTTGGATGAGTGGGGGCAGATACTTCTCCAGCAACTCGCGGCCGTTCCAGCTTGGAATGACCACGCTGGAGGCATGGTGTGCGGGAGGTGGGCCGGGCTTTGGGGGGCGGCGGCGCCCGGTTATCCGCCACGCAAGGTCGGTGTCGGCCACGGCCCGCACCGACACGGCGGCCCGCCGCGGGGCCGCAACGCGCAGCGGGAGCGCGCGCAACAGGCGGACTAAGCCCGCCATCTCAAGCGTCCTCCAGCTTAGGCCCGAAGCCGAATGACTTGCCTAGCCTTACCCAGCGCGAAGCCCGGAAAGCGGCCAGCTGCTGTTCCACGGCGGCCTTCTCCTGTTCCACGGCAGCCTTCTCCTGCTCCAGGCGCAGGGCCCAGCGGCTGCGTTCCTCGACGGTCTTCTCAGCGGCGTCAAGCAACTCAACCGCCCGCGCGAGTTCGGCGCACTTGGACTCCAACTCCGAGGCGATGGCGGCAGCCTGGCTGGTGAGGCGGGCTTCAGTTTGGCGGGCCCACTCGACGGCGCGCGCGTACTCGGCGGCGACCGCGGCGGCTTCTTTTTCTTGACGCTCGAGCTGGCGCCGGCCTTCTTCCAGTTGCCTGTTCAGATCCTCAGCCCAGCGGTTGCGCTGTTCCAGTTCCTGATGCAAGGCGCGATATTTTTCGACCAGATCAGCATGCTCGGCCTTGATCGTCGAAAGCCACTCGTCTTTGAGGACCAGTTCACCTTCCAGGCGGGCGATGTGGCGCTCGCGTTCCAACAGCAAGTTGCTGGCGCTGGGCACATAGACGAAGGCGGGCGCTCCGGTTTGCGGGCGGACGGCACAAACGGCCACATAGAAGTGGGCCTCGGCGGGGTCCGCGGTTCCGTGCTCCAGTTTGACGATAGCTGCACCCTCCGGCGCCAGGGGTTGAAAAATGATGCTTTCGCTGTGGTTTTCCAGATACAGACAGACGCTGGGAAAAATGCGCGTGAGTTCTTCAACAAACTCCTCGCATGTGAATTCGTGCACGTGATAGGGGTTGGAGCCGGCGCATCCGCGGGAAGCCGTGTAATAGTTCTTGTTGGGGGTGGAAACCACCAGTTGGCCGGAGGGACGCAGCACGCGCCGGGCTTCGGCCAAGAATTCACGCCATTCGGCCAAGTGCTCGATTACTTCGAAGGCTACCACCAGGTCCAGGCTGGAGGAGGCCACGGGCAAGGCGGCGCAGGAGGCCTGCGCGAAATGCAGGTTAGGCAGGCGGTAGTGCGCATGCGCGTAACTAGCGGCTTCGGCGGCCAGGTCCACACCCAGAACTTGAAGAGCCTCGGCGGCCAACGCAGCCGCGCCGTAACCAGCCCCGCAGCCGGCATCCAACACGCGTTTGGAACGGGCCAGACGCACCGCGAACTGATACCGCGCCACATGTTCATTCCACAGGTCAATGTCGACCTCTCCGGGGATCACTCGCTCGCCGGTGAACTCAAGCATGAGCGTTCTCCGGCGCTGCCCGGCGCGAGGCCAGGCGGGAGTTTACCTCCACGCGGCAGTTCAGGCGCAGAAAGCCATAGATCTGGCCTTCCCCGTGGCCCATTTGCAAGACTACGGCGTTATCAACCCAGTCACACATCTTGTAACTCAACAAAGTTCCGTCGGCGATGGCGGGCGAAAAGGAGAATGAAGCCGGGTAAAGTTCGGGCAAGTCCAGATGGAAGTCTACCGTCATGGTGTCGCCGGGGGCCATTGGCGGCAGTTGGTGGCCTTCCCGGGCGGTGTTGGTCCCGGAAAAATCCATACCCAGATGATTGCGCAGCATGAAACCCACTATGGGCAGGGGGATGCTTTCCTTGGCGCGGACGCTGATGCGGACCACGATGTGCTGATGGGGCTCCATGAGGGAGACCGACCGGCCGAATTCGTCCAGCACAGCAATGCCGATGATCTCGGCGCGGCCGTCGCCGTAGCGGTGGTCGATATTGGGAATACCCTCGACCACTTCCGGCGCGGTGGCGCGGGCGCGGGAGCGTGGCGCGGCAGGGAGGGTGCTTAGGTTCAGGTAGGCGGAGTCTTTCTCCACCATGGCGGCCAGGTACTTGGCCACGACCATGTCGGGGGAACCGAGTTCCCGGATGCGGCCGTTGTCCAGCCAGAGAGCACGGTCGCCGATCGCTTTTACGTCGCCCATGGAGTGCGACACAAACAGGATGGTTATGCCACGGCTGCGGAGCTCGTGCACTTTGCGCATACATCGCTGACGGAAGTACAAGTCCCCTACGGCCAGTGCTTCGTCCACCAGGAGAATCTCGGGGTCCACGTGGATCACCACGGCAAAAGCCAGGCGCACAACCATGCCGCTCGAGTAGGTCTTCACGGGCCGGTTGATGAAGTCGCCAATCTCAGCAAAATCTTCGATCTGCTTGTACTTGCGGTCCATTTCGGCGGCCGAGAAGCCCAGGATGGCCCCATTGAGGTAGACGTTGTCGCGGCCAGTGAATTCAGGATTAAAACCGGTTCCCAATTCCAGTAGGGCTGAAACGCGGCCATGAACGCGGACCTCGCCTTTGGTGGGATGCAGGATGCCGGCCACCATTTGCAAGAGAGTGCTCTTGCCAGAACCGTTTTCGCCGATGACGCAGAAAGTTTCGCCCCGGCGGACATGGAAGGTTAACTCGCGCAGCGCCCAGAAATCTTTATGATAGCGGCGGCGGTTGAAGGTGGCGAGTTCTTTCAGACGGTCGCCGGGGGACTCGTAAATCGAGTAACTTTTGGACACGTCTTCGAATTCGACCATAGTCAACGGGCTTGTTCCCATTGTTTCACGCCGGGCGCCTCCGGCTCCAGCGCCACTATTTCACAGTCTTGAAGGCGCAGCAGGCGAAAAGCGCCGTTCGTGGATGCGAGCGTCTGGAGGGGGCACCAGCGTTCGGGCCGCGTGGAAATA
>CAYSBM010000089.1:0-9610 GCA_964429095.1 uncultured Solibacteraceae bacterium
GCCGTGAGCGAATATGCGGTGGGGCAGTTCCAGGCCGGCGGCCATCAGAAACGCCGGCCAGTAAACGGCGTGGAAACGTACGATCTCTTTGCCGATCAGGTGCAGATCGGCGGGCCACAGGTTCTCGCCCTCGACAGCGCTCATGTAAGCAGTCAGCGCGTCAAACCACACATAGAAAACGTGGGCGCCGCCGTCGGGGACCGGGATGCCCCAGCTGATCGTCGTCCGGCTGATTGACAGATCGCTCAAGCCTTGCTTGACGAAGCTGATCACCTCGTTGCGGCGTATGTCGGGTTGAATGAAATCCGGCTGGTTCTCATACAAATCCAGCAACCGCTGCTCGAACGCCGAGAGCTTGAAAAAGTAATTCTCCTCGGTCACGGTTTCCGTCGGCCGGCCGCATTCCGGGCACGGGTCGCCGGGCTTGGCCTCATTTACGTAAAGTTCGTCGTAGAAACAGTACTGGCCGCTGTAGGAGCCTTTGTATATGTAGCCGTTGGCCAGGCAGCGCTTGAAAAGATCCTGGACCACCCGGTGGTGCGCCGGGTTCGTAGTTCGCTGGAAGCGGTCGGGCTCAATACCCAGCTTGCGCCACTGCTGGCGGAATTGGTTTGAAATGACCGTAGTGAACTCTTCGGGACTCTTGCCGGCGGCGGCGGCGGAGCGCTCCACCTTCTGGCCGTGTTCGTCGGTGCCGGTCGTGAGGATGGCGTTGTAGCCTTGCATGCGCTTGAAGCGCCGGATGGTGTCGGCCACCAGGGTCGTGTATGCGTGCCCAATGTGCGGCGCTGCATTTACGTAATAGATCGGCGTGGTGAGATAGAACTTGGGTTTCATCGAATTGTCTTCAAATATGCATGGCTGGCTTCGGCCAGAATTTGCTTGAGCGGCGCGCCACTGGCCAGCGCCAGTTGCCGGCAGTCCTCGAATTCCGGAGCAAAGTTGCCGGAGCCGGAAACTTTAACGCGCACCTTCCCCTGCGGAATTTCCACCTCCACGGTGTGGCGCGCCTGGATACGGCGTTCAGCCGTTTGAATGCGCAGCCCCAGCGTCGTGGTCTCGCCGAAGCCGAGTTCCGCCAGGCGCTCGCGAGCCTGCGGCGCCGCGATCGCCGTGAACAGCGAGCCCGGGCGGTTCTTTTTCATCAACACGGGAGCGATGGTCACATCCAGCGCGCCCGCTTCCAACAATCGGTCCAAAGCGTGGCCGAGCAGTTCGGGCGTGGCGTCGTCGATGTGAGCCTCGATCACCGCAACTGTAGTGCTCTCAGGGGCTTCCGTAGACTCACCCAGCAGGATGCGCAACAGGTTGGGCTGCTCGGCGAAATCGCGGTCGCCCGCGCCGTAGCCCGCGTTCAGGATGCGCATGGGCGGCAGCGCGTCGAAACGCTGAGCCAACGTCACAGCGATTGCCGCGCCGGTCGGTGTGGTCAGCTCCACTTGCGGCCCTCGCGAGTATACCGGACAGCCCCGCAATAACCCGGCTGTGGCCGGCGCCGGGACGGGCATTACGCCGGGAGCGGCCTCCCCGGGCCCACCGCCGATGCGCACCGGCGAGCACACGATACGCTCGGCGCCAAGCAAATGAAATCCGAGCGCGGCGCCCACGATGTCGGCGATGGAATCCACAGCTCCCACTTCGTGAAAATGGACCTTCTCAATGGGTATTTGGTGGACGGCGGCTTCAGCTTCGCCCAGGCGCCGGAAGATGGCCGAAGCATCGCGCTTGACGGCTTCCGGAAGGCTCGCGTTCTCGATCATGCGGAGAATCTGGCTCAGGTGGCGGTGATTACGATGGTGCGCCTCCGAGGCATCCACAAAGAACTCGCCGGCTCCGATTTTCGCTCTGCTTCCTCGCTCGAAGCGGAACCGGGCGCCGGGGGCCAGCGATTCCAGCCCTCCGATCAGCGCCTTTTCGTCGGCGCCGGCCGAAACCGCGGCGCCGACCACCATATCGCCGCTCAATCCTGAGAACGCATCCAGGTAGCAGATCTTCATTCGCTCCTTACCATTGTACAGAGCCGGGAACAAGACCACGGTTCGTCATAGACGGCTGGGTTCGGGCAGGAATCGACGCGGCGCTGTAGCTCGCGGTAAAGTAGAAAATCCTATGCGCCATACGAAGATGATTCCAATCGTGCCGGCTTTGCTTCTGGGTCTCGCCGCCGCAGTGGCGGCGCAAGTGCGTGATCCACTCCCCGTGCCGGACGTGGCGGGTTACCGCACGCTCAAGTGTGATTTTCATATGCATACGGTTTTTTCCGACGGCCAGGTGTGGCCTCCAGCGCGGGTCGCCGAGGCCTGGCGGGATGGCTTGGACGCCATTGCCATCAGTGACCATGCCGGCAGCAAGCGAAAGCAGGATTATCTGAAACCTGATCTGAACCTCCCCTACGCGCTGGCTCGTCCTCTGGCCGACCAGCTTGGCGTGCTGTTGGTGCCAGCCGTTGAAGTGGCGCAGGGCCTGACGCACTGCAACGCCTTGTTCATT
The DNA here is from genome assembly GCA_964429095.1 of uncultured Solibacteraceae bacterium. Lineage (GTDB taxonomy): Bacteria > Acidobacteriota > Terriglobia > Bryobacterales > Bryobacteraceae > JAJFUV01. Next base: position 2,491 of record CAYSBM010000089.1, read on the forward strand.
CAAGACGCCAATGCGGTCGATGGGATGGATTTGTTGCCCGCCCTGCGCACGTTGCGCGGGCAGGGCGCCTATATCTTGTGGAACCACCCTGGGTGGCGCCGTCCAGCGGTCTGGTATCCGGACGTGGATCTGGCGCACCGGGAGAAACTGATCGACGGCTTCGAAATCGTCAATGACACGGAGATCTACCCGGACACGCAGCCCTGGAGTGAAGAAAAGAAACTGGCGCTGTTCGCCAACAGCGACGTGCACGAGACTCTGGAACCCCAAGATGCGCGCACACGGCGGCCCATAACGCTGGTCTTTGCCCGTACGGCGGACCTGGCCGGGCTGCGGGAAGCGCTCGATGCCCGGCGCACCGCGGCCTGGTTTCGCGACGATGTGTGGGGCGCGGAGCCCTACTTGCGCGGCCTGTGGGAAGGCGCCGTCCGGATAAGCCCGCGGCGCCTGTCTTTCACCGGTGAGGTGCGGCGTTCGGGGATTCGCATCGCGAACTCTTCCGCAATCCCGTTCCGTATCAAGGTGAAGACCACGCCCGCGTGGCTTTTTGTAAGTTCCGGAGAAATTCCCGGCCGCCGTGAGGTATTCTCCCCGGTGAGCGTAGCCAAGGACGCTCCACGGGGCGAGCACAAGGTGGAGATTGCGTTGGAAGTCGTCAACATGCACCTTGGTCCTGGCCAAGTCCTGAACGTGACGGTCCCGCTTGACGTGACGGTCGAATGAACCGCGCGGCGCTGCGGTGAGCCTCAACTGCCGGCTTGGCGGATCAAGTCGAGCACCGGCTCGATGGCGGCTTCCACCGCGGGCGTCATTGAGCCGCCGAGGGTAGTGGTGTCGGCGGCTTCCACCATGATGATGGTCACATTATCCGGCGCATGAAGGCCCAACTTGTGGGCGACCTGAATAGCTTCGAATAGACCCACATAATGCGGCGAACCTCCTGGCGCCACACGGAATTCCTCGCCGCGCACAACGGTAATGGTTCCAGGGGCGGCTCGGCCGGTCATCACCGTGTCGACTACGATCAGCCGGTTGCACCCCTGGATATGATCCAGCAGCGCCATGCCGGCTTCGGAACTCTCCACCACCTCGATCTGCCCACCAAACAACCGCCGAGCCTCGCCGGCGACGCGAATACCGAAGGCGTCGTCGGCGAGGATGTCGTTGCCCAGCGCCAGCAAGCGCGTTACGGGCATGACTACTGGCGCGTGATGCGGCCGTCCATGTCCCGCCGCAAGATGCCTGCGGTCGAGCCGTCGGCTTCGCGGACGTGGATCAGCAGCGGCATGCTGCCAGGCAGCGAGTGCGTGGCGCAGCCGTTACAGGGGTCGTAGGCGCGGAAGGCCATCTCCACCATGTTGAGCACGCCGTCGGAAATGTTGTCCCGGCTAACGAGCCCTTTGGCCGCCTTCTCGACGCTCATGGCGATGCGGGCGGCGTTGTTGGTGGTAGCCACGATCATGTTGGCCTTGCGGATCAGGCCCTTCTCGTCGGTCACATAGTGGTGAATCAGCGTGCCGCGAGGTGCCTCGACGATGCCCACGCCTTCGGTCGGAATCTCAGTGGGCAGCGTGCGGACATTGGGGTCGGTAAGCTCTTTGTGGTTTGCGAGCTCCTTCATACGCTCGGCGGCATACAGCAGCTCGATAGCCCGCGCCCAGTGGTGCGCCAGTGTGTGATGCACCGGCTTGCCGCCCAGCACTTCGAAGTATTGCTGGTACGCCGCCTGGGCGCCGGGGGTGGCCAGACCATCGGCCGCGTTCAGCCGGGCCAGAGGCGCCACGCCATAGACGCCGCTGTCCGGGCCGTCGACGAAGCCCTTCCAGCCGACCGGCTTGAGATAGGAGAACTTCACGTAGCTCCACGGTTCCACGTGTTCGGCCACGTAGTCCAGGTACTGGCTGGCGGAGAATTTGGCGTACTCACCTCCATCGGGTTTGACGACCCGCAACTGGCCATCGTAAAAATTGATCTGGTTGGACTCGTCCACCATACCCATGTAATAGGTCTTGTGCGTGAAGGCGTCCGACAGGATCATCTCGACATAGTCGCTGCGCTTCAGCACCAACTTGTCGAAGACGTCGAGAGTGAACTTGGCGAATTCCACAGCTTCGTTGGCCACTGCCCGGAACTGCGCCTGGTCGTCTTTGGTAATCCGCTTGGCGACGCCTCCTGGTAGCCCCATCACGGGATGGCCGGCCTTGCCTCCGGTGAGCGCCAGCAGGTCGCGAAGTTTGCGGCGCATGCCCACTACCTTTTGCCCTACCTCGACGCCCACTTTGGCGATGACGCCCAGCACGTTGCGTTCGGCCGCCGGCGCTTGCGGGCCGACGACGAAGTCCGGTCCGCCAAGAAAATAAATGTGCAGGGCGTGGTCTTCCAACATGAACACGTTGTAGAAGAGCTCGCGGATGCGTTTGGCCGCCGCCGGGGGCGTCACCTTGTAGAGGGCGTCCAGAGCCTTGGTGCTGGCCATGTGGTGCGCCGTGGGACAGACACCGCAAATGCGCGAGGTGATCTGCGGCATGTCTTCGGCCGGCCGGCCTTCGGCGAACTTCTCGAACCCCCGCAGTTCGGGGATCTGGAAGAACGCGCGGTCGACTGAGCCGTTCTCGTTCAGGAAGATCTCAATCTTGCCGTGTCCTTCCAGCCGGGTTACGGGGTCGATGGTGACTCTTTGCAGCGTGCTAGACATTCTGCGATACCTCCTGGTCCAGTTTCTTGCGGCGCAACAAGGACGCCGGCAGACTGTAGCGGTAAAACGTGCCGGTGGGGTCCGGAATGGTAGCCATGATGCGTTCGATTTCCGCTTCATCGTTGGAATCGGCGATCGATGCGATAGCGCTCATGGCCTTGGCTCCATAATCCACCACCCGGCTGGTAGGGCCGAAGCAACCCGTGCAGGGCATGTTGCCGGTAATGCATCGGGCCTCGCAACCCGACCGGGTCGCTGGCCCCAGACAGATTACTCCCTGGGCCAGCAGGCAGGTCTGTTCATCCAGAATCACCTGGTGGGGACGCTTGTATTCCTTCAGGAGCAGTTTGTCCGGCTTGGTGTCCTTGCGGGGGCAGGTCTCGCACAACGCCCGGTCAGGCGCCAAAACGGCGCCCTTGGGCGGAAGTTGGCCGGATAGCAGCGCCTCGACGGTCTCCGCCAGCATCTTGGGCGTAGGAGGGCAGCCGGGCACGTAATAGTCGACATCCACCACATCGGCCAGCGTGCGCACGGTCTTGTAAAAGCCGGGCAGAGTCACGGTGTAGCCATTCTCGCGATGCGCCGTTTCGGGCTTCGCGCCGGAAGGATTCACCGTGCTTGCCGACTCCAGATACACCGTCCGGAAGATGTCTTCCCGGCTGTAGAGATTGGCGAGTCCAGGAATGCCGCCAGTGTGTGCGCAGGCGCCGAAGGCGATCACGTACTGCGACTTCCTGCGCAGCAGGTGCGCCATCTCTTCCTGCTCGGTGGTGCGGATGGCCCCGTTGATGAAACTTACGGCGATTGAGCCATCCTCCATGGCCTCCACGTCCTTGCGCTTGAAGTCCAGGGCCACGGGCCAGAAGATGATATCGATCTTGGCCGCTACGTCGAGAATCTTCTCGGCCAGATCAACCACAGCCTCCTCACAGCCACCGCAGCTTGCGCACCAATAAAATGCGACTCTTGGTTTGCCAGCCATTACGCAGATACCTCCTCGCTGAACGCTTCCTCGGGAACCTGAATTTTCAGCGGTCCGAGGGCGCGCACTTTTTCCACCATGTCGTTGACCACCGTGCGCACCTTGTCACCTTCGGCCGCCGAGATCCACTCCAGCCGGAAGCGGTCTTCTTCGATGCCCAAGTCCTGGAGCATACGCTTGAGAACCTGGATGCGGCGGTAGGTCTTATAGTTGCCTTCCTGGTAATGGCAGTCGCCGGGATGGCAGCCGCCGATGAGCACCCCGTCGGCGCCCTTGGCGAAGGCATCCAGAACAAACTGCGGGTCAATCCGCCCCGAGCACATCACGCGGATGACGCGGATGTTGGGCGCGTACTTGAAACGCGAAGTGCCCGCCAGATCGGCGGCCAGGTAGGTACACCAGTTGCAGAAGAAAGCCACGATCTTGGGTTCGAAGGGGCCCTCATCGGCCCCCGGTGATAGCTGCACCAGATCCTCAGGCATAGTTCAGGACTCCTTTGATTTCTTCGTAAATCTCCTCATCTTCAAACAGGTTTTGCTTGATGGTGCCCGAAGGGCAGGCCGCCACGCAGGTGCCGCAGCCCTTGCACAGCGCCTCGTTGATCCAGGCCACCTTGAGGTCTTCCTTAAAGCTGATGGCGCTGTAAGGACACATGGGAATGCAGGTCTTGCAGCCGGAACACTCCTGCTCGACGATAAAGGCGGTGTTCGGCTCCAGCTCCTGCACCTGGGCGTCGATCAGGGCCATGGCTTCCGCCGCCGCGGCGCCGGCTTGCGCTACCGTGTCGGGGATATCCTTGGGCCCCTGGCAACAGCCGGCCAGGAAAATGCCATCGCTGAACGTGCTCACCGGGGCCAGCTTGGGATGGCGTTCGAGGAAGAAACCGCCCGCCGAGCAACTGATGTTGAACAGGCGGCGGACTTCCGAGGCGTCTTCCTGCGGCTCCAGCCCGGTCGACAGCACCACCATGTCCACCGGAATGCGGCGCACGAAGCCGGCCAGCGTGTCTTCGACGCGAAGCACCAGCTTGCCCTCCTCGCTCGGGTCCAGCGCCCAGTCGGTGACCTCGGCCACCTTGCCGCGGATCATGTGCACGCCCTCGTGCAGCAGCTTCTGGTAGAACTCTTCGAAGCCCTTGCCCGGCGTGCGCATGTCGATGTAAAAGTTGAAAATTTCCGCTCCGGTGTGTTCTTTCAGCAAATGCGCCAGCTTTAGCGAATACATGCAGCACACCCGTGAACAGTGCGGGTTGGTGCGTGCGTCGCGGCTGCCGACGCAATGGATAATGCCGATCGCTTGCGGCTTGGATCCGTCGCGCAGCACCACTTCGCCGCCGGTGGGTCCGCTGGCGTTCACCAAGCGCTCAACTTCGAGCGCCGTATAGACGTTGGGGTAGATCCCGTAGCCCAGGTCGGGAACGCGCGCCGCGTCGAAAGTTTTGAATCCAGTGGCGATAATGATGCAGCCGACATCAACCACTTCCTCGACTTCCTGCTGATCGAAGCGGATGGCTTTGCGCTCGCCGCAGGCCTCCACGCAAGTCTTCTTGCAGCGTCCGCTTTTGAATTGGATGCAGGCATCCGGGTCGATCACCACCGTCTGCGGGACGGCTTGCGGAAAGGGGATGTAGATGGGTTTGCGCTTGGCCAGGCCTTCGTTGAATTCGTCTTCGGTTTTGCCGGCCTTGAAAACGCAGGCTTCGATGCACTCCTGGCAGCCGATGCACAAGTCCTCGATGACGTAGCGCGGCCAGTGCTTCACCGTCACCTGGTAGTTGCCCATGTAGCCATCCACCTTGGTGACTTCTGACAACGTCCACAAGGTGATGTTCGGATGGTTGCGCACCTGCGACATCTTTGGCGTCAAGATGCAGGCTGCGCAATCCAGAGTGGGAAAGGTCTTATCGAATTTGGCCATGTGGCCGCCGATGGAAGGTTCCCGCTCCACCAGCACCACCTTCTTGCCGGCGTTGGCCAGGGTAAGAGCGGCGTGGATGCCGGCAATGCCGCCTCCAACCACCAGCACGCGCGGGTTGATGGGCACCTGGCGGCGTTCAAGCGGCCGGTGCAGCGCCACGCGGCGCACGGCGGCGCGAACCAGGTCTTTGGCTTTCTCGGTTGCGGCGGCCCTGTCCTCGTGCACCCACGAATCGTGCTCGCGGATGTTCACCATTTGCAGGTAGAACGAGTTCAAACCCGCATGCGCCAGAGCTTCCCGGAAGGTATGCTCGTGCAATAGCGGAGAGCAGCTGGCCACCACCACGCGGTCCAGGTTGAACTCCTTGATGTCCTGTTGAATCAGCTCCTGCCCGGGGTCCGAGCACATGTATTTGTAGTCGCGCGATATGACGACGTTCGGCAGGTTGGCGGCATAGTCGGCCACCGCCTTGCAATCCCCCACCGCGCCAATATTGTGCCCGCAGTGGCAGACGTAGACTCCCACACGGACGCTCTGCCGGTTCTCAGACATAGCTCTCCACCTCCTCGTAGGACAACATCCAGTTCTTCACTTGCTCTTGTCCGGAGATGGCTCGCTTGAGCCCGAGCTTATCGGGATCGCCGCCCAGCACCCAACCCAAGACCTGGGTCAGGTAGAGAATGGGTACATCAAAGTGTTCGCCGGTGGCTTTGCTAATTTCTTTTTGGTAGGTATCCAGATTGAACTGGCACAGGGGGCAGATGGTCACAATGGCCTGCGCGCCCTTGCGTGCGGCTTCCTTCAAGAGAATGTAATTGAGGCGCACGCCCACATCGTGGATGGTCCCGGTGAGAGATCCTCCACAACATTTGGTCTTCAGTGCGTAGTCGACCGTCGGCACGCCCACCGCGCGCAGGATTTCATCCATGCGCATGGGGTTGTGGGGCCGGTCGACTTCATCATACGGGCGCACCACCTGGCAGCCGTAATAGCAGGCTACATGGCCTCCGCGCCAGCGCCGCTTGACCCGGGCTTTCAGAGCCTCGACGCCCAAGTCGTTGTACAGCATTTCCAGCGGATGGCGCACCTTCACCGAATTCATATCCGGCAAGTTGGCGGCGCGCAGGCTCTCACTAACCTCCTGGCGAATAGAGGGATACTTCTGGACGTAATCCTGGGGCTTGCGCAGAACCAGGTAGCAGGCTGCGCACGGCACCAGCAAGTCGCGGTTGCCCGGCGCCTGGTGCGCCAGCGAAAGATTTCGGGCCGACAAGAGGAAGGCCGACTCCTCATCCACCGCCATGTAGCTTGTGGCGCCGCAGCAATTCCAGTCGTCCAATTCTTCCAGCGGCAGATCCAGCCGCCGGAAGAGTTCGAGCATGCTCTCTTGGTAAGCCACGCCCGTTGCTTTCAGAGAGCAACCCGGGAAGTAGAGGTAGCCCTTAGGATCGGGCTTGCGCGAGTGGGGCATCAGGCTACCTCCTTTTTCACAGCCAGCTCCCGCTGCAAATCCTGCGGGTTGCGGA
>CAYSBM010000089.1:9620-9973 GCA_964429095.1 uncultured Solibacteraceae bacterium
CCAGCCGGACCTGACCATGCCTAGTAAGATGAACGGATTAGAGCGAAGCGCCATGCGCAGAACCAGCCAGCTTTCCGAACTGCGGCCCCGGCGTTTTACCATGTCATAAAACTCACGGGCCAGCACCGGGATTGGAAAACGCTTCGGATAAAGATTTTCCCGGATCGCCTCCCGCTTCAGGCTGTACATTACATCAGTGATATGAATGTCTTGCGGGCAATGCACCGCGCAGGAATAACAGGATGCGCACAACCAAATCGTCTGGCTCCCCAGGGCTTCCTTGCGGAAGCCTTCGCGCAAAAGGCTCATGATGCGCCGGGGAGTAAAATCCATATAAATCGAAAGAGGGCAGG
>CAYSBM010000090.1:0-6317 GCA_964429095.1 uncultured Solibacteraceae bacterium
ATGAAATTCCTGCGCGGTACAAGCGGTGATCCACCGAAACCACCGAATCCCTCTATTTCCGCGCTTGAATCATTTCAACGGATCCCGTCAGGCGTGTCATCGAACCGGGCGATGCCATAACCTCACCGGTGGCCCACATGGGCCATCTGACACGAAATCTGGACGGCGGAGCACAGGCCCCCATGATCGCGTCCGGCGCTGTGCTCCGCCGCAGATCCGCCACCGGAGCTATGGCGCACAGCGGAACAGGCGGCGTCCGCACGGCGATCTGGACAAGCAGCTCCGCCTGCCGCTCTTAAGCCGCCCCACCGCAAACGGCATCGCGCCTTGGCTTGCGCGCCGCGGCCGAACACCACCACGGGCCACGTACGTTGCTCGCCGAAGGAGTGGATTGGAACAATCGTGTCAGAGCAGGCGCCAAGACAGCCAGTGCACCGAAGCATTCCTGCATAGCCTGCACATCGCCGGGTCTACACGGTACAACCTCGCTTGCCCTCTTCACTTCAACCGTCCGCCCGCCCACTGCACGGCATTGCGGATCAGGTTGCGGTAAGTAGGATGCAGATGTGTGCGGCGGTCGTGGCCAAGCTGGATGTAAACCACGCGCGACTTCTCATAGGGGCTCACCCAGGCCACCTGGCGGTCGGCGAGCGGATGATCCGTCTCCAGGATTACCTGCACGTCCGGCCTCACCCACATGCCCTTGTAAGGCTCGTCCCATAAGTGCAGCGGCCCGATGTCGCGCGTGATGGGATGCTTCGGATCTTGCCGCACGATCATCTCGATGTTGGCCTTGGCGACCGACGCCGGATGGCCCGGCTCGGCCTTGATGTAGAACTTGCCGCCGATCACTTCCTGGTACCACCAGGGCCAGCCGGTAAAGTCCACGATGGCGTGGTGCAAAGAGACAATGCCCTTGCCGCTTTCGGCGAATTCTTTCAAGTTCTTCTTGGCGTCCTCTGAGATTTGTTCCTGAAGGTCATAGAAGACGATGACGTCATAACGCAAGCGGGAACTGGCGAACACGTTGGGGTGAGCGTCGGTCATTACCAGCCAGTCGTCATAGCCCTCGAAAACGGAGTAGAAGCTGGTTTCGTGCGGGTGCCCGCCGGTGGCGATCAGGATCCGCAGTGGATCGGGTTTGCGCACCTCAGGCGGAATCGAAGCGGGCAGCGTTACCGTGCCGGTGGCCGCCCACTCGGCGCCGCGTGTGAACAAGGTGACGAAGCCGCTCTCGTACATCGCCGTGAGGTCATGGCCCAGCGTGGTGTGGAAGACACGGCCTTTGCCGTAGTTTACGGTCCAGACAATGGGCTCATTGCGGCCGAACCCGCGCATTTTCGGGTCGTCAAACGCCGTGGCGATCACCTGCGCTTCGGGCCCCAGAGTGACACTGTGATAAAGTTCGTCGGTGGCCAGGAAACTCCCACCCATGCCTTGCGCGATGGGATGATCGGGCTTGGTGAACTTCACCGTGAAAGTGTGCCGGTTGCCGTGCCCTTTCTTCAGCCCTTCGGCTGTCCACCAGGCGCCCAGCATCTTCCGGTATTCGGTCCAGACCGGCTCGAAGATGCCGGTCGGGCGGTGATGATCAGCCAAGATGCCTGTATCGCCGAACGAATAGCTGTCGCCGTGATAGGTGACCAGACCTTTGCCTGAGCGCACGAACTCCTCGATGGCCTTCTCGGTGTCCGCGCCCAGCCGCGGGCCGTTGTAATCGAGCACCAAGACGTCGTAAAGAGCCAGCGTGGCGGCGGTGATCCCAGCCGGCTCTTCGTTGACGCGTACATCAAATCGGCCGGTGGAAAGCAAGATCTGTCTGAGACGCGGCGTCGTGGCGCGCCAATCGTGATCGTTACGTCCAGAAAGAATCAGCGCGCGCAGAGCACCGGGCTTGAACAGCCTGGCTGCGGGCGGTTCGCCGGCCGCAACCAGCGCAAAGAAAAGCGTCAGCAGGAGAGTTCTCATCACAGCCAGCCATCATACAACGCGAGTGGATGCGATACGATACCAGCGTGGAGCATCGACGATGAGTTACACGCGCAGAGAGATCCTCGCGGCCGTGGCGGCTTCGCCCGTGGCGCTGCCGCCGAAAGCCTATAATCCCAAGCTGGCCACCCAGACGGTCATCTGGGCTCAGCAGTTCGCCCAACGCAGGATTGCCACCGCCGACGGGCTGGAAGAGGCCTTCGGAGCCATTCACCGGGCTGGCTACCGGCGGGTCGAGCTGCTGAACTCCTGGCTGGTGGGCGAGGCGCTCGCCAAGACACAGGAGCTGGCCAAACGGTACCGGATTGAGTGCCCCATCGCATACAACGGGGGCGTGATGCATGAGGACGCCGCCGCAGAAAAGACCATCGCCGCAACCTTGCAGGTGGCATCCAGCCTTCAAAGCGTGGGCGGGCAAATCATCAGCTTCAATCCCAGCCCCAAACCGCAAGGCGCGCTGAAGACCGATGACGAGCTCGCCACCCAGGCCCGCAACATCAATCTTCTGGGCGAGCGCCTTCACGCGCGTGGAATGAAGCTCTTTGTGCATCACCACGATCCCGAGATGAAAGAAGGAGCCCGCGAGTGGCGGCACCTCCTGCGCCACACCGATCCCAAGCTGGTCTGGATCTGCATGGACGCGGACTGGGTGGTGCGCGGCGGCCAGGACGTGCTCACGCTGCTCAAAGAATGCCAGGGCCGCCTGGGAAGCATGCATCTGCGCAATTCACGCGGCAACGTTTGGCTGGAATCGCTTGACTCCGGCCAAGTCGATTACCCGGCTGTGGCCGCCTTCCTGCGCCAGACGGGCTTTTCAGGATATCTGGTGGTTGAACTCTATTACGCCAAAGAAACCAAGGTTACCCGCACGGTGGAAGAGAATCTCCGCCTGAGCCGCCTCTATGCGGAAAGAACCTTTCGGGTCAAAGCCTGATTCTCCACGCAACGTTAGTTGAACCTCCCGTGACTGCTTTTCCGGCGCAACTCTGCCATTTTATCGTAAACGTCCTATGAATTTGTAACCAACCGCCAGCCCAGGGACGTCTAAGCATGCGTGAACCGGATGTTACCGGGAGATCTTGTCTCGAATATTGGGTCCTAATGGCTGTTCGCTAGGTGGTCTTGTTCATAGCAAGATTGAAAGCGTGCCTTACATCGTTAAATTTGGGTTAAGTAAGTTAACAGCGTTAAAGACTTACTGGCGTGATTCAACCGCCAGAGGCCAGCGGCTATCATGAACCGGGTCTCTTCTTCATACCGCGATCCCGCAGGCTTCGTGATCCAAGACGGGGGCACTTACAAGCGCGTCGTCACGCCGCGCGGCAAACAAGACTACGACAGCTTTATCAACTCGGGCTTGAATCGGGAACTGGTGAAGGCGCGCCTGGTGGTCGACCACGAAATTGAGCCTTCTCCGGAACTGGAGTCCCAAGGGGGGCGGTTGCTGGTACCCGAGCAGATCCCTTTCATTTCCTATCCGTTTGAGTGGTCCTTCGACGAATTGAAGGATGCGGCGCTGCTAACGTTGGAAATTCAACGCCGGGTCCTGGCACGGGGCTTTGTTCTAAAGGACGCGTCGGCCTACAACGTCCAATTTCGCGGCGCACGGCCGGTATTCATTGACACGCTCTCTTTCACGCGTTACCAGGGTGGACCGTGGGTGGCTTATGAACAGTTTTGCCGGCAGTTCTTGGGGCCGCTGCTGGTGCTTAGCTATTACTCGCCGGACGCCGCGCGCTTCTTGAAGGCTGATCTAGAAGGGTTCTCGCTGGAGCGTGTCTCGAGATTGCTTCCCAAGCGGACTTACTTGCAGAGCGGGTCCTTGCTGCACATACACCTGCACGCCAGAGCAGTACGCAAAAGGCCTTCAGCCAGCCGCGCCGTGTCAACCCAAACTGCGGCGGACTTAGTTTGTCTGACAGACTCCTTGCAGCGGGCGGTGGAAAAAATCCGGACGCCGCACTATGCAGCATGTTGGACGAATTATTACGCGGAAGCAAGGTTTTATTCGCCGGAGGCGCAACAAGCCAAGCGGAGAGTAGTGAAGGAACTATCGAGCCAAGTTGCGCCGCGTCTGATTTTCGACCTCGGCGCCAACACGGGGGCGTTCGCACGGGAAATCGCCTCTCCGGGCGCGCTGTGCATCGCCTTCGACAGCGACCCGGGCTGTATCAACCGCCTATATCTGGAGGAGCGCACCAAACCGCAGAGCAATATCCTCCCCCTGGTTATGGATCTGGCCAATCCCAGCCCCCCGCTCGGCTTTGAGCTGGGTTCCACTCTGAGCCTGTTCGAACGGCCGCAGGCGGATCTGGTGATGTGCCTGGCGCTGATGCACCACTTGCGCGTGCGGTGTAATCTGCCGCTAGCCCGCATCGCCCACTTCCTGTCCCGGCTGGGCCGGTGGCTGATGATCGAGTTCATCCCGCTCACCGATCCGGCGATCAGAGTCCTGACCAGCCGTCTGGAGGACTTTGACGACTGCACGCTGCCGTCCTTCCTTCAATGTTTCACGGCGCACTTTGAGCTGCGCGCCAGCAGGCGCCTGCCAGCAACCGAACGCGCCATATACCTGTTTGAGAGGCTCCCATGCGCGACCTGAACCGCTGGCAGGTTCGCGCGTTCTATGCGAGCTGCCTGATCCTGGTTCCGTTTCTCAAGTTTGTGATCCGGAATGAGTATGGCTTTCTGCATGTCGAGGTTGCGGCAGCCGCCGGGCTGCTTGTGCTGGTGTGTGTGCTCGCAGGGTTGGCGGCGCGAGGCGAGGCGTTCTTGGTCTTGACCGCGATGCTCGCTGCGGTGATGACGACCTACCCCCTTCAGCGTATGGCGAATCTGCTCTCTCTCCTATCGCCGTGGTTGCTGGCCACGGCCGTCTTCACCGCAACGGGGTGGGCGGCGCGCCGGATGCGGGAAAAGTTCTTCATTCTATTGGCAGTATTCACCTGGTCCGGGGTAATGGTGGAGATGGGGATGCAAACTCGTACGGCAGGCTCCGCCGTACAGGCTTCAGCCGCGCAGCCGCAAGGCCACATTCTGTGGTTGATTCTGGACGAGCAAATCGGGCTGGCAGGATACCCGGAACAAGTACCGCAGTGTAAGTCCGCGCATAGTAGGCTCCAACACACGCTCGAACGCTTCCATTTCACCCTGTATCCTTACGCCTACAGCAACTACCCCGTTACGGTGGACTCCGTACCCAGCCTGCTGAATGGGAGGCTGGTGCGATGGCCGGAGGAATTGATGCCCCGGACCGGCCGGGGCGAACTGAGGCATTACGCGATCCGCGCCAACCGTCTGTTTGAGGAATTCACCTCGAAGGGTTACCGGGTATCAGCCTGGCAGCACGGGGCTATGAAAATATGTACGGCACAGGCCGGCCCGGTGCGGTGCCGCGAATACACCGAGAAAATCAGGTGGCTGCACCGCGCTCCAGGGGATTGGATGCTGCGCTTCCGCTGGTTGGTGGGAAGCTATCAGTCCGGCGATCCCTGGCTGGTGCGGGTGAAAGGCTTCTTTCCTTTCCGCTTCGGCATCAAACTTACGGGGCCGCTGGCCCTGGAAGGGTTGTGGCCTGACGGACTGGCGGCGGAAGTACTGAAAGCTCCTCAAAAGACTCTCTTCGCCGCTCATTTGCTCACCCCGCATTCGCCCTACCTATACTGCCGTGACGGCGCCATCCGGCCGATGAAGGAATGGGCCCGCGATCGGGCGGACCGCCGCGTAAGTGAACAAGACTACCGCGAGTTGTACTGCCGCTATTGCGAGCAAACCGAATTTGCCGCTGTGCAACTGGACCGTCTGCTGAGCCGCCTCCAGGCGGCAGGTCTGCTTGGCGGCATGACCGTGGTGATTCACGGTGATCACGGCCCGCGCATCCTGCGCCGTTTGCCCAACACCATCGAGACGAAGCCCGAGGGGGAAGACGAGGGAATCTGGCCCGGCAGACTGGATTACACGGGCGAGCCCGACAGCCGGGACTTGGTGGACAAGTTCTCAACCCTGCTGGCGGTTAAGCATGCCGGAGCCGCCGCATCCTATGTCTGCAACGAAAAGCATAGTGTTCTGACGTTTCTGGCCAGGGAGATGTTCCACAGGGAGCCCCCGGATGGGGTAACCCGCGCCGACCAAGTCTACTTGTCGGATGAACGGCAAGCCTTCCATGCCATAGACATTCAACGTTATTGGAGGTGAAGCATGACGATTGATCCATTGCTTGCATACTTGGATCCCACGTCGGGAAGCATTGCCTACCAGGCGGCCATTTCCGGTGTTCTGGCGGCGGCGGCCGCCTGCCGCCGGTACTGGCACAAGATGCAACGTGTGTT
>CAYSBM010000090.1:6327-8842 GCA_964429095.1 uncultured Solibacteraceae bacterium
GCTAAAATGTAGGACATGACTTGCGCACGGCTTTCCCGTCGTGCTCTGCTGGCGACGCCTGTGCCGGCTCTTGCCGCCGCCGGCATCTCCGCCGAAGCGCGGCGCATCCACTTCAATTCTCTGGTTTTCGACGGCCACGTTCACGGAGCCAACCGCCAGTTCTATCACGGTGGCAGTATGGGAGACCGCCTCGAGGGCGGCCAATTCGATCTGCCGCGGGCGCGCGAGGGCGGAGTGAAGGCCATGTTGTACACGGTTTTCGTCACCGAGGAATACTACCCCGCACGATACGAGACCAAACAGGTTTTGCGGCTGATTGACGAAGCCTATAAGCAACTGGCGTTGAACCGCGCCACCATTGAACTGGCCCGGACCGCTGGCGAAATCGAAAGCATCACCGCCCGCGGCAAAATGGCCGCCGTGTTGGACATCGAAGGCGCTTGGGACCTGGACGGCGATTTGGGCGTCCTGCGCAGCCTGTACCGTTTGGGTGTGCGCGCCGCCATGCTGCCGGCGCACAACTGGGCCAACAATTTCGCCGACTCCTGCTGCGCGCCGGCCAAGTGGAGCGGCTTGAACGACCGCGGGCGCGCCGTCGTGGCGGAAATGAACCGTCTGGGCATGCTGATCAACGTCAGCCACGCCTCCGACGCCACCATCGAACAGACCTTGGAAGTGAGCAAGGATCCCATCGTGGCCACTCATCACGGCTTGCGCAGCGTCAACAACATCCCACGCAACATGCCCGATGCTCTGGTGAAAAAGGTGGCCGCCAAGGGCGGCGTCATCGGCTTCCAGATCGGCAATGAGTTCCACAACGTGCGTGTCTATGAGTACCGCCGAAAGGCCGCGGGCAAGACCTTCTGGGACCGTTCAGGGATCGGCAAAAAAGAGGAACGGCTCTCAATTGAACAAATCGACCGGATCGTTGCCCCGCAGTTTCCCATGATGGGCTGCGACGCGCCGGATGAAATCAAGCTGACGCCGGGCGGGTGGGTGGAGGTGGTCGAACGCGCGATCGCCCTGGCGGGCGAAGACCACGTCGCCTTGGGCACCGATATCGACGGCGGCCCCACGCTGCCGCGCGGCATGCGAGATATACGCGACCTGCCCCTCATTACAGAGGCCATGGTGCGCCGCGGTTGGTCCGAGACGCGCATCCAGAAATTTCTGGGGCAAAATCTGCTGCGCGTCTTCCGCGAGGTCACCGAGAAAACACGATAACCGCGGAGTTGTCCAACGGTATCAGATCCATATGCCGGGTAAACATCTTCTTTCGAGGCGCCAAGCGATCTTGGGGGCCGCCGCGTTCGGAACGGCGCCGGCGACTCATGTTCCCCTCATCGATGTCACCGACCTCTATCACCCTTACCAGGATCCCGGCGACAACATGGACCTGATAGCGGCCTACGCTCTACCTGAAATTGACCTCCAGGCCGTCATTCTGGATGTCACGGCGAAATTCCGACGGGCCGTGGCGGCGGGAGCCGACGGCAAGATAATCGATAGGAACGGTCCCCGTGAGCCGGGCGTAATCCCGGTGCTGCAACTCAATTACTTGTTCGACCGGGCAGTGCCTTACGGAATCGCGCCTTTCTCGCCACTCCGCTTTCCACAGGACAAACTGCTGGACGCCCCCCAGTTCCAGCAAGCCGGGATCCAGCTGCTGCTGGACGCGCTGCGGGCGTCGCCGCGTAGAATGCAGATCGCGTCTTTCGGATCGGCTCGTCCGATTGCCGCAGCCTACAACCGCGAACCGGACCTGATGCGCCGCAAAGTCTCCAAGATCCATCTTTGCGCGGGGTCCACTACACCGCGATACCGGGAGTGGAATGTCGAACTCGACCCGCACGCCATGGTTCGCCTGCTCACATCCGATCTGCCTGTGGCGCTATACCCCTGCGCCTCCATTCGGGGGCCATTTGGCATGGATTCGAACAACTGTTATTGGAAGCTGCCGGACCTGGGCTTCATCAAGCGGATGGATCCCCGGCTGCAACGATACCTGTGCTACGCATTTGAGCGCAGCGCCCGCGTGGACTTTCTAGGTGCTTTAGAAGACGAGATGGACGCTTCTGTGGTTGAACGCGTCGCGGCCCGTCCCCACCACGTCTGGGAAACCGCTGTTTGGATCCGGGTTCCCAACCGGCGCCTGATCCATCGTCCGGGTGTGGGATATCGGATCCTGCCGGCGGGCGAGGTTCGTCCGGACGACCGGATTCTGCCAAACGAACTCAAGCCCTGCCGGCTCCAGGTGCGCGAAGACGGAGCATTCACCTGGGAATGGAGCCGTGGACCCAGCAATTTTGAGATGTATGACCGCGGGGATTTCCAAGAGAACGCAAGGGCGCTTTGTGAAGCCGTGCCCGCGCTGTATGAATCCTTCCGCTGCCACGCGCCTTCATTCCCCGCCTAGCTGTCACCGCCAATACCCTTCAATCCAAACGCGGCCGCCGGGACGCTCCGCATGGGCTAAAGCCCAGCGGCTTCTTGGGGCACGCTCGCCGTAACCGGC
>CAYSBM010000090.1:8852-9965 GCA_964429095.1 uncultured Solibacteraceae bacterium
CGCCCTATACCCAGGCTCCCAATGCGCCCGGTGGCGCGGCGGCTTCACCCAGCGTCCCTTCACCCACTTGTAGCGATGCCCGTCCCAGCGGTAGTAACCGGGAACCCAGACCAGCGCGCCATGAGCGCGGTACGTCATGGCTTCCCTCGGCGGCGGTGGCGGCGGAGGGGGGCCGAAGCGGGCGTATCCCCGAGCCGCGCAGCCCACTGCCGTAGCCAACGTCAAAGCCATAACCCCAATCTCGATGAGTCTTTTCATTTCCGGCCTCCGTTCCGTCCCATCTGGACTCGCCTCCTCTATATGCACTTACCGCGCCATAAGCGAAAGTGTTCATAATAAAGGACCAGCGCCGCTTTGCGGCCATCACCCGGGTGGCCCAAAACCACCACACCGCCCGGCTTCCACCGCAGCCCAGCACAGATCTGGCCGGGCCGCGGAAATACGAGGCTGTCCGTCTGGGCGCGGGCTGGCTGTAGAATGGTGCGTTATGATGCACCTTTCCAGCGTTCAGCCTCGCAGAGGCTTCTTGCGGGCCGCCTCAGTGGCCGTTCTTGCGCCGGGCGCCGTGCGCGCCGGGGATAAACCGGTTCGCGCCGCCGTGATTGGAGCCGGAGGCCGCGGCACTGGCTTGCTCAACGTGCTGCTGAGCATACCCGGCGTCGAAGTACCCGCCGTCTGCGACATCAATGAGAAGAGCCTTACACGGGCGCAAGCTCTGGTTGAGAAGCGCAGCGGCAAGCGCCCGGAACCCTATGGCCGCAACGAACTGGACTACCGGCGCCTGCTCGAACGCACGGACTTGGACGCGGTCGTCATAGCTTCACCCTGGGAGTGGCACGCCCCCATGGCCGTCGACGCCATGAAGGCCGGCAAGTACGCCGCAGTGGAGGTGCCGTGCGCGCTTTCGGTTGAAGAGTGCTGGCAACTGGTGAATACCCGCGAGAGCACCGGGATTCCGTGCATGATGCTGGAAAACTGGAGTTTCCGGCGCGACAATCTCGCGGTGCTGAACATGATCCGCCAGGGCCTTTTCGGCGAGATGGTGCACTGCCATTGCGCGCACTCGAACGACTGCATCGACCACTGGTTCTGGGACAAGCAGCGCAACGAACG
>CAYSBM010000091.1:0-1026 GCA_964429095.1 uncultured Solibacteraceae bacterium
CCGCGCGCAAGTGCTCCCAAAACACGAGCGCGCCGATCAACACTTCTTCCTGCGCCCACAGCACTTTGTCCAGCACCCATTGATTTTGCTCGATATCGCTCGCGCCGCGGAACACGCCTCCATAGACATCGTCCCATGCAACCTCGAAATGGCGGCGGAAACGCACGGCGGCGAGTTCGAGCATGCCGGCATCGCCGCGCCGCACGGCTTCGTCGGCCAGCATCCACAAGGTTTCCAGGGCGTGGCCGGTATAAACAAAGTTCGCCAGATCACCAGCGGGCCGGGTGTAATCATGGTTCAGCAGTTCGTTGTTCAGATCATAGGCGGGATTGTAAAAGCGGTTCAGGACAGCATCCACGGCGTCGTCCAGCACGTGCCGGAGGGCGTCGTCGTCGCGGTGTTCCAGCATCTGTTTGAGCACCCGGATCAAAACCATCGCCACGCCTTGCGACCGCGCGCCCGGCATGTGAACCGGCTTCGGACAGCGATAGCTGGCCACCACATCCGGCGCGTAGTCTGGCCGCTGGTAGACGCGCAGGCACTTCATAACGATTTGCCTGGCCTCTTCCCACCAGCGTATTTCGCCTGTGGCGCGCGCGTACTCAGCCAAGCCTTCGGCGATGAACAGGTCGCCATAAATCGTGGCCGAGGCTGGCGACAGCGGCTGCCCTTCGCGCGTCAGCCGGTCGGGCCACAGTGCGTCGGCGCTTTCCGGGCGCGCCGCCAGGATAAACTCTACCCCCTTGCGAGCCACCTCCAAATGGTGGGCATGACGCCCGAAATTGCGGTACAGAAAAGAGTAAACCCAAATCCCGCGCCCTTCAAACCAGGTCTCTTTCCGTTCACTGAGCCGCGTGCCGTCCCGGTCGGCGTGACACATGAAGCCGCCGTAGACCCAGTCAACCACGTGGCGGTCAAGAAAAGGAATGCAGTCTTCAAACAGGTCCTGCCAGTACTGCTCGCGCAATTGTGCAAGTTCCATGGCGGTGCTCACTGTCTTCCATCATCCGGCAAGGAGGCTGCCGG
>CAYSBM010000091.1:1036-9908 GCA_964429095.1 uncultured Solibacteraceae bacterium
CCGGCGAACCCACTCGGATCAAAGCCCCGCGCAACCGCGGATGGCGCGCAAGTGCAGGCCGGTAGGCCGTCTCCTCGGCGGCCCGCTTGGCGCGCAACCACTCTCCGCACAGGCGCTTGTCCCGGGCGCTCCAACTCTCCAGGTCCGGAATCAGATCCAGGACCAGCGCCAAGTCCCCCGCATCCGCCGTTCCTATGGCCATCGCCATGCGCCGCGAAGCGGCCTGCCGCGCTGCCTCCACGCTCCCGCCGTACCAGACCCGTATGCGGCGCGCAACTGCCATCCCAAGGTTACGCGCCTCAAACCAGTCCCATGCTCCACGCTCAGCGCCGGGCGCTTCCCACACCATGCGACTCATGGCCAGCCTCCGCAACGTGCGCGCCGGCGTGCGGTAACCGGGATGGGCAGCCGCCTTCTGCTGTTCGGCATCCGCCAGGCGTAGCATCTTTGGAAGCACTGGACGGAACCCCAGCTTGCGGTAAAACCAGAACGCGCCGCTCTCGATGGCCTCTTCGTTGTCCTGTCCGATCTGGTAAGGATCCACCGCAAAGCATTTCACTCCCAGCAGTTGATGAAACAGGACCAGCAATCGGGCA
Organism: uncultured Solibacteraceae bacterium; assembly: GCA_964429095.1. Taxonomy (GTDB): domain Bacteria; phylum Acidobacteriota; class Terriglobia; order Bryobacterales; family Bryobacteraceae; genus JAJFUV01. The sequence continues at coordinate 1,633 of CAYSBM010000091.1, forward strand.
TAGATCCATGCCGTCTCGCCTTCGCGAAACGTGTAATAGAGATTGAAGCCGATTTCCATACGCTCAGCCAGCGAAAGACCTTCCACATAGCCCGAGGGCACACCGTTCTTGAAAAACATGCCGGCGGGGTAGGCTCGCACCGGCAGCCGGTGAGCGGGCGGCACTCCGCAGACGACAACCCGCACCCCGCGCCCCAATTCCGCCTCCACCATCTGCCGCGGAGCACCGTAGGTGAAGCCATGCAATTCCCGGTAGCGCGCGGCGCTGGTTTCGCAGGCCAGATCGATGAGTTTCTCCGCCTGGCGTGCGGGAAGCTTCCGCACCGGAATAAGCGGCCCCGCGAATTCGTTTTCCAGCGACACGTCCGCCCGGCGAATGAGGGGCTTCCGGTGGTAAAATACACGCCGCGCTTGGAGCCGCGCGTTCGTACGGCAAGCGGGAGAGCCGCCAAGATCCCAACGCAAGTACAGCTCCAGCGAATCGTACAACGCCGCTTTTTCGGCCTCCGTTATGGCCAGCCCCTCGAGGCCATCGATCAACCACCGTAACGTGCGCCGGCCTGCGGCGGCGCCAAGCCAGGCAAGATAAGGGGGCTGCGCTTCCACCAAGGCGTCAGCTGCAAGCAGCGGAATAAGCGGCGGCAACGTCAAGCCGAGCCGGGCAGGCTGTTGGTAGCCCTCCCAGTCGATGCTCACCCGGGATGGGTAGGCGCGGCACAGGCGCCGCGCCACCGGATAGCTGAACAATGCCGACAGGCCCGTGCCTGCGATGCCCGAGACTTCCGGCTCTTCGAAAGCGGTTAAATCCGCGCCGCGGCGGCGCAGGCTTTCCACGCGTTGCTCGATGCGCCGCAGTTCCCGCGCCGCCAGATGGGCCACTCTGGCGCTCTGCGGATAAGCGAGAAGAAACAGCAGCGCCTCGTGCAGACGGATCAAGGTCGCAGCGTCGTTGACCGGCGCCTGCGCCAGACGCCGCAGCAGGCGCGCTTTGCGGAGTGCATCGCCAGGTGCGAAGCGCGCCTACAAACGATCTAAAGCCGCCGCCAGTTGGCTTGTCATGCGCTCTCAATGCCTGATCCTCGCCTCGACCGCCTCAGCGGCTCAGAGCGACCGGACTTCCTCATAATAGTCAAGGTATTGCGGAATGACCAGAGAACTGCAAAAGCGCGTCAACGCGGTCAGACGCGCGGCCTCGCGCAACCTCTGATGAACAGATGCATCGCTTAGCAATTGGATCACTCTGCCGGCCTGCGCCGCTACGTCGCCCACAGCTTCGAGATAACCGTCTTGGCCGTGTGTGATCAACTCTTCGACCCCGCCGACTCTGGTCGCCACCGGCGGCACGCCGCAAGCCATGGCCTCCAACGCCGCCAGGCCAAAGCTTTCCATCTCGCTGGGCAGCAGCAGCACATCGGCGTGCGGAAGGATACGCTCCACATGGTTCTGTTTACCGAGAAAGGTAACATGTGGCGCCAGGCCCAATTCCTGCACCAACCGCTCGACAGGACAGCGCTCGGGGCCGTCTCCCACCATGACCAGATGCGCGTTGGCTTGGCGCCGCACGATCTCGAGAATCCGTACGCAATCGGCAACGCGCTTCACCGGACGGAAGTTCGACAAGTGCATCAGCACTTTCACCCCGGTGGGCACGCCCGGAATGGCCGGGTAACGGTCCCGGTCCGGCCGGTAGATTTCACAATTAACAAAGTTTGTGATGACACGAATTTCGTTCTCCACGCCGAACACTTCCACCGTGCGTTGTTTCAAATAGTTGCTTACGCTGGTGACGCCGTTGGACTGCTCAATCGAAAACTTGGTGATCGGCAAGTACGACCGGTCCGCGCCCACCAGCGTGATGTCGGTCCCGTGCAGGGTGGTCACAAACGGCAGGCGGCGGCGGCTGGCAAGCATCTGCTGGGCCAGCATCGCGGCGATCGAATGAGGAATAGCGTAGTGCACGTGAAGCAGGTCCAGGTTCTGGCGTTCCGCGACTTCCGCCATGCGTGAAGCCAGCGCCAGGCAATACGGCGGGTACTGAAACAACGGGTAGGTGGAGACCTCCACTTCGTGGTAGTAGATGTGCGGCGTGCCCGGATCCAGCCGGAGCGGATTGGCATAGCTGATGAAATGAACTTCGTGCCCCCGGTTGGCCAGTTCCAGGCCGAGTTCGGTGGCCACGATGCCGCTGCCGCCATAGGTCGGGTAGCAGGTGATGCCGACTTTCACTTCGACAGGTTACCACCAACCGGCCGCAAGATGGCCAGCCCGATCTGTCCGTTCAGGTTCTCGTCCGGCGAGGCCACATCTCCGCCTCCGAACCAGACGCGCACCAGCGAGTCTTCTACCACCACGGCCGGGTCACACACCACCTTGGAATTCCACGGCTGGCCGCCTTCAATGAATGGCGCATGGGACAGGCGCTCCCAGCGCACTCCCTCACGCGACCGCGCCAGCCCTAAACGGCGGCATTCGGCGCCGTCACGGCCGGTGTAAAGCATCCAGTACCAGCCTCGCTGCACCCACACGGCGGGCTCACCCAGCCCGTTTTCGTCGAATGCGCCCGCCGGCCCCGGCTCCAGGATGGGGTTGCTACGCAGTTTCTCCCACTTGACGCCATCCCAGGACCTGGCCACGCCGAGCCTCTGCCGCCGCGCGCGGTCTTGGCCCAAATAGAACATGTAGAATACGCCTTCCAGGTGGATCACGTAGGGGTCCGCCACTCCACGCTCGTCCCAACTGGCGCGCGGTCCTGGCTCGAGTACGGGCGCCGGACGCTTGACCCAATGCACGCCGTCGCGGGACTCAGCCAGCCCGATCGAAGGCTGCCTTCCACCTGCCTGATACCAGTACAGGAACATGCCGCCGGATTCGAGCACCGAACCATTGGCCGCGATGTAGTTACCTTCCCAAGTCGACGGATCAGGCGAAAGAACCGCACCCTTCCGGCTCCACTCCAGTCCATCCCGGGAAATGGCAAGGCCAGTTCTCCACGTTTTGCCGTCGAAGCCGGAATAGAAGTTGTAATAGAGGCCCCCACGCAAGACCAGAGCCGGATTCAGGACATCCACCGCGTCCCATTCACCAATTGCTCCACGGCCCAAGACGGGTCCGGCGAATACCTCAGACTCGAAAGCCACGCTTTCGGCTGGTCCGGCAAGCACAGGCAAAGTGAAGTCCGCGTAACGGCCGCAGCCGGCAGCCAGCACAAGCAGTGGGACCGCACCAAGCAAGCATCTACTCATAACGGAACACGAATCCTTAATTCGGCGCCGCGGCCGGGCCGGGAATCAACCAGCAGTTCTCCGTTCAACTTATGTACGCGTTGTTTGATGCTGGCCGGCCCCATCCCCAGACGGTCCAATTCCGCCAAGTTGAAGGCCCCGCTAAAGGTGAAGCCGGTGCCGTCGTCGCGCACCGTGAGCGCTAGCGCCTTGCCCGTCTTTTCGACTGCTACCGCCACGCGGGAAGCCTTGGAATGTTTCTGCGCGTTGTTCAAAGCCTCGCGCAGCACCTGCAAGATCTCTACGGCGGCCCCCGGGGCCATCCGCGTTTCGCGGCCGTCGCTGGTAAAAGTGGCCGGTATTCCACTGTCTTTCTTGAATAGCTCCACAGCCCGGCGCAGCGAGGCGTCCAGGTTGTCGGCCTCCACTTCCACGGGCCGCATGCCGCGCAAAAACGCCCGCAGCTCAGCAATTTGCGAACGCCAGAGCTCCTGCAAATGCTCTAGTTCGGCGCGCGCCGCGCTAATGTTCTTGTCCATCAGCTTGCGCAGCACCTCCAGCCGCACCTGGAAGCTGATGAAGCTTTGCAACGGCCCGTCGTGCAGGTCGGCCGCCAACTGGCGACGCTCTTCATCGCGGATTCTGGCGGCATACCGGCGGGCCTGCTCGGCTTGCTGCTCGGCCTGTTCGGCTCTCTTGAGCAAACCGGCCCTCTGGTGGGCGAAGGTGAGCCCCATCAAGCCGGAAGCCAGGATACTGGGCCACAACAACTCGGTGCCCGGTGGGACCACGGTCAGGTGATAGCCCGTCACCGCACCCGCCACCACCAGACTGGGCCGCCACCCCTGGTCCATCACGGCCACCAACAGCAGGAAACAGTAGAAGGCCGCCCCCAGCCAAACCGCCCCCGGCGCGGCCAGCGAAACCCATCCAAAGTACAGGACCGTATCCGTGACGAGCAGCAGCAGCCGGTCGGTCTTTTCCCGCCGCAAGCGTGGCGCCAGGATGGCGAGCGTCAAGCTGTAAACCAGGAAGCACACGGCAAAGCCGACGCCGATGAAAGAGGCGCGCGGGCGCGACAACAACTGTGCCGCCAGGCAGGCGGCCGCCAGCGCCAGGCGAAACAGAGCGGGCAACCGAAATTGGTTGGGCGTGTCCGGGTTCATGGCTGGTTCAACGGCGGTAAAGGAACAGCGTGTGGCTGCGTCCCTGGCCGTCGTCTTCGATGTGCTCGGTCTTTTCAGGAGTCCAGCCTGTAAACTCAAAATCATGCGCCACGACGCGGGCGCCTTTGCGAAGCTGCTTCTCCAGCAGGGGGCGCACCTTCTCATTGGAAACCGGCAACAGATAGACCGTGATTAGGTCCGCCGAACTGTAATCCTGCGCCACGATGTCGCCTGCAATGATGCGCGCCGTCTTTTGCAATCCCAGACTCCGGATTTTTTCCGTGCTCTGTTTGACCAGGTCTTTGTCGATCTCCACGCCGGTCGCATTGGCATGGAATTTGCGTGCGGCCATGATGACGATGCGGCCATCACCGCTTCCCAGATCGAACATTTTCTCGCCGGCTTTCAGCTCCCCGAGCAGCAACATCCGCTCCACCACGGTTTCCGGCGTCGGATAATAAGGTGCAAGTCTTTCAGGGGCCGCCTTTTCCTCCTGGAAGGCGATTGCGGCCAGCGCAGCCAGCAAGAACGGCAAAATGCGTCGCATCATGAAATTGGCGCCTCAAGTTAGAATTTAGAAGCAGTGTACCGCGAATGGCGGCAGGCTGCGCGTGGAAATTCAAGGCTCGATGTAGAGCGCCACACGGTTGCTAGGCCGGCCGCCAGCCTCCAGCTAGAGTTCCGCGGGACCAGAATTGACTAACGCCGGAAGCTGGATCTCGATCAAATAGAAACCAATGTAGCCCGGAGCCAGCGTAGCGCGCGTTACATCCACCGGGACGCGGTCCAGGTAGACGCGCACCGGGGCGATTACGCGCGGTGGGTCCTCCAGCGGTGCAGCCACCCCGGTGGGCCAGTCCGGACGCACCCGCCCCAAACCTGTGGCCAGAATCTGCACCCGCGCGCCCGAACGCGCCGGCCGCATGCCGTCCAGCAGCACGCCGCTGTCGGCGTCCAGCAGCAGAGGCGCGCCGTCGCGGTCGACGAAGATGGCTGGCGACGCGCTTTCCATCGCCAGCGGGAGGGTGAAAGGGCCTCGATCCACTTGCATGGCCAGCGACAGTGTCGTTCCCTGAGCCTCCAAAGGAACCTGAATCTGGCTCTCGGTGTCTGATGCGGCCAAAACCGGCGCGTTCAGGCCACCCGCACGGGCCCACTGGACGCGAGCGCCCAAAACGCTCAGCAGAGCACCGGGCGCCGCCGGCCGGGCGCTGAAATCCGCCGCACTGACCACCCGTGGCTGCCGCAATCGGTGGGGGGCCATGGTGGCGAACACGCCGAAACCGTCGACGGCGGCGTACAGTTGATTCCCATCGGCATCCAGGCGTAGATCATACACCGTGCGCCGCGGCAGGTTGCCGCCCAACGGGAACCAGGACGCCGCCCAACTTCCCCCGCTCAGGTCCGCCACTCCGTACCAGACCCCGGAGTCCGTAGCCAGGTAAACCGTGCTGGAGGGCCGGTCAACCGCCACAGCATGCACGGCGGTTTCTGGCAGGTTGGCGGTCAGATCGTCCCAAAATAAGCCGCCGTTGGCCGTGCGCAACACGCGTCCGCCACGGGAGGCATCCTTGCCCACGCCCCTTACGGCAATTGCCAGCCGTGGTTCTGCCTGCTCGGCGTACAAGGCTTCGATCCGCACCCCGTCGGCGCTGCGCGAAGCGCGCCAAAGGCGTCCACGGTCCAAAGACACCCACAAACTGCCATCCGCCGCACCGGCATAAGTCCAATCGCCCGCAACCGCCACCGCGGTCACCTCCACACCGATGGCCCGCGAGAACCGTTGACGGATGGCGGCTTCCTCTGCCAGCAAGAAGGCGGCCGCAGGACGCCAAGCCACTCTCTCCCCCGGCGCCCACACCAACTCGCCCAGACCTTCCACCGCCACTTGGATTCCGCGTAGCCCGGCGGGCAAAGCCGCCAGCCGGCGGGCAGCAAGGTTAGGCAATCCCTGGTTTAAGCCGGTCCAGGAACACCCGCCGTCTAGCGAACGCCATACGCCGCGCGAACTGGCCGCCACCAGTTCGTCACGGTCTCGCGGGGACACCGCCAAGTCTTTGATTTCCGGACCGATAATTGATTCTCCGCGGTAACTGGTGAGGGTCATCCAGTTCAACGCGTCGTCGTCGCTGCGGTGAACTTGCCGGCCGTATGCGTACCAGCGTCCACCGGCGCCCCCCATTCGCAACTTAGCGCCAGCCTCAGGCAACCTACCCGCTTGGGGCAGCCGGTCTTGTCCCGCGGGTGGTTCCGCCCCCGTCCCGGGCAGCCAGTTTTCGAAGTCGGAAGTCTCGTAGAGCTGCCCGGAAGCCGTCCGGACATAAAGCTTGGAGCCGTCAGAGCTGTACCAGACCCTCTCGACCGCACCGGTGGCGGGAGACGCCAAGCCCAATTCCACCGAGGAGTTACCAATACGCCGCCAATCGCTGCGATAGCCGGCGCCGCCGGTTTCTTGCCCCGGAACCAGCGCCGCTGCCGCCGCCAACCCCAGCAGAATAGCTCCCTTCATCCCGATTGTGTCACTTGGGACCATGAACTGTGTCCATTTTACCCTGTTCTATCGGCGGTTTCCTTGCGGAACTGTTGATTTCAGACCAACTTGACGATATTTTAGCCGAGGGCATCTAGTTGCTAAGCACTTTTAGTGGTAGACTAGGGTTCTGTTGAAGGGGAAGTGTCCCCGAAGGCAGAGACGTAAGATGGCTGGATTCCGTCTCAGTCCGGCGCTGAAATGGCTGCTGGCGGCGGCTTCCGTGGCGGTGTGCGCCGCTGAAGCGCCATGGGCCGGAGCGCCCGGCGCTGCAAGGGTCGTCTCCGTTACCGGGCAGGTGTCTGTACTCCGGGACTCGGTACCCTGGGCGTTGAATGTGGGTTCCTGGGTGCAGCCCCAGCAGATTATCATCAGCGGAGCGGACGGATTCGCTGTTTTCGAGGTTTCCGACGGCAGCACATTTGAAGTCTATCCGAACTCACGCGTGACCTTCCGTAGTACGCCCGGCAATTGGAAGGATCTGATCGATTTGTGGCTGGGGCGGATCAAAGTGCACATTCAGAAGCCTGGCGGTTTGCCAAACCACAATCGCGTGCACACCCCGACTGCGGTCATCAGCGTACGCGGCACCACCTTCCACGTGGCGCTGGAAGATGATGACGACACCACGCTGGTGGTGGTGGAAGAAGGCCAGGTGGCGGTGCAGCACCGTCTGTTGCCGCGCGGAGAACCCAAGCTGGTTAACTGCGGCGAGTACCTCCGAGTATACAAGAACGAGCCGCTTTCCAAGCAACTGGTAGACAAGGGATCCGCCGTGAAGTTTGCTCTGCGAGCACTGAGCGATGCGCTTTACACGGTGATTTACCGCTCCCCGCGGGTGGGTGGTGGCGGCATGCCCGGCGCCGGGGGCACGATTCCCGGCGGCGGCGGCGCCCCGCAACCTGGCGATGTCGATGTCGGGCCTCCACCTCCCCCTCCGCCGGATACCCCTCCGCCTCCGCCCAGCCTTTGAAGCGTGCGACACTAGCAGTTGAATGCACTTCTCGATACAAGCGTCTAGTTTCGTGCCGGCGTGGTCTTTTCTCTTGCCGGCCCTGCTCAGTCTAAGCTGGCCGTTGGCAGGCCAGCAAACCGGTTTTGTTCCGGAATGGGAAATCCGCAAGACTGTGGAAGCCATCTCCGACCAGAGCCAGCGGTTGAAGCCGGTTCTGGAACAGGTGAATCCGAGAGACTGGACCGCCAAAGGAGCGCCGGAGGCTTACATCGGGCAATGGAATTCAGCTAAGGCCAGCCTCGATCACATACGCGTGTCAGCGGAGAATTTGCATCGGGAGCCGGAGCGTCTTACTTTCGCGCTGGATATGTTTCTCCGGCTGGGATCCTTCGAGCCCTTGCTGAG
>CAYSBM010000092.1:0-9827 GCA_964429095.1 uncultured Solibacteraceae bacterium
GCCCAGACTCTTCCCGACCGTGAGTATCATATGATGCGCGACGGCGCGTTGCGCTGCCTGCGCGAGATCGGAGTGGATACCGGCGGCTCCAACGTGCAGTTCGCCATCCACCCTCAAACAGGCCGCATGGTGATCATCGAGATGAACCCGCGCGTGAGCCGCAGCTCGGCTCTGGCGTCCAAGGCCACCGGTTTCCCCATCGCCAAGATCGCCGCCAAGCTGGCCGTGGGCTACCGCCTGGACGAAATTCCCAACGACATTACGCGGAAAACGCCGGCCTGCTTCGAGCCGACTCTGGACTACGTAGTGGTGAAGATCCCCCGCTGGCAGTTCGAGAAGTTTCCGGGCGCCGAACCTGTGCTCGGCACCCAAATGAAATCGGTGGGCGAAGTGATGACCATCGGGCGCACATTCCAGCAGGCGCTGGCCAAGGGCTTGCGCGCGCTGGAAACCGGAAAAGCGGCTTCGGCGGAAGTCTACGACGAAGCCTTGATACGCCAAAGGCTGATCACCCCCAATCCCGAACGGTTGAACTATATCCGCTTTGCTTTCGAGCGCGGCTACAGCGTAGAACAGGTGCAGGATATGACCGCCATCGACCCGTGGTTCCTGGAACGGGTCCGCTCGGCTGTGCTTTTTGAGCAGGAACTTGCGCCGCAAACGCTGGCCGCGGTTTCCCGCGAGCAGTTGCGGGAAGCCAAGCGCCAGGGGCTTTCCGATGCGCGGCTGGCCCGCGCCTGGGGCGTAGATGCGCTGGAGGTGCGCAAGAAGCGGCTCGAATGGGGCATCCGCGCCGTGTTCAACCGCGTGGATACGTGCGCGGCCGAATTCGAAAGCTTCACGCCGTATCTGTATTCGAGCTACGAGTCCGAGTGCGAAGCGGACCGGTCGGACCGCAAGAAGGTCATGATCCTGGGCGGCGGTCCGAACCGCATCGGCCAGGGCATCGAGTTCGATTACTGCTGCTGCCACGCCTCGTTCGCGTTGCAGGAATTCGGAATCGAGTCGATCATGGTCAACTGCAATCCGGAAACCGTTTCGACCGATTACGACACCAGCGACCGGCTGTACTTCGAACCGCTCACGCTCGAAGAGGTGCTAAACATCTACGACACCGAGCGGCCGGACGGCGTCATCGTGCAATTCGGAGGCCAGACTCCGCTGAACCTCTCGATCCCGCTGAAGCGGCAAGGAGTGCCCATCATCGGCACCGATCCGGCCAATATCGATCTGGCGGAAGACCGCAAGCTGTTCGGCGCGCTGCTGGACAAGCTCCAGATTCCATCGCCGGCCAACGGCACCGCCACCAGCGTCGAGCAAGCCTGCGACGTGGCGCGGCGGCTGGGGTATCCCGTGCTGGTGCGGCCCAGCTACGTGCTGGGAGGACGCGCCATGGTCATTGCCTACGACGAGGAAACCGTGCGGCGCTACATGCGCGAAGCGGTGGTGTTTTCACAAGCGCGGCCGGTGCTCATCGACCGGTTCCTGGAGGATGCGACCGAAGTCGACGTAGATGCCTTGTCGGACGGCGAGGACGTCCTGCTCGCCGGCATCATGGAACACATCGAGGAAGCCGGCGTGCACTCCGGAGACAGCTCCTGCGTACTGCCGGCCATCTCGATCAGAGAAAAAGAGCTGGAGGTCATCAAAGACTACACCTCCAGGCTGGCGCGGGCGTTGCAGGTGGTCGGTTTGATGAATGTGCAATACGCCATTAAGGACGGCGCCGTTTACGTACTCGAAGTAAACCCGCGCGCCTCGCGCACGGTGCCTTACGTGAGCAAGGCCACCGGCGTGCCCTTGCCGAAGATCGCCGTCGGAGTGATGCTCGGCAAACGGCTGAAGGATTTTGCCCATCTTACCGGGGGCATCGCGAGCGGCGTCCTGCCGGTGCGGCAGTTCTTCGTGAAGTCGCCGGTATTCCCCTTCAACAAGTTTCCGGGCGTCGACCCCGCGCTGGGCCCGGAGATGCGCTCGACCGGCGAGGTGATGGGCGTGGGCGTGAATTTCGGTGAAGCCTTCGGCAAGGCACAATTGAGCGCCGGCACGCCGCTCCCGGAAAAGGGCCGCGTGTTCCTGAGCGTGAACGACCGGCACAAGGCGGATGCCGTGGAGGTAGCGCGGCGTTTCGCCCGCCTCGGCTACCAACTGGCGGCGACGCGCGGCACCGCCGCGGCTTTGCGGGCGGCCGGACTGGAAGCCAAGACCGTACTGAAAGTGAACGAAGGGCGCCCAAATGCCGTCGATCTCATCAAAGGCGGCGCGGTGCAGTTGGTCATCTACACCTCGGCGGGCGCACACTCGTTCACAGACGAAAAAGCGATCCGACGCACGGCGGTCTTCTACCGCGTGCCTTGCATCACGACGCTGAGCGGGGCCAAAGCAGCAGCCGAAGCAGTCTGCTCGCGGCGGCAGGATCCGATTCGCGTCTGGAGCCTGCAAGAAATCCACGCCGCCAAGAGCGCCTAAGCCGGCGAGACCGTTTGGCGGGCCGGATCCGGGTGGCCAATGAGCGCGGCAACGCGCTCGCGCAGAAGTTCATTGAGCGCCTGGCGGTCCCGCACATGCATGCCAGCCGTGGGGATGGGATCACCGATGCGGATTTGCACGCGCCGCCCGCGAATGTGCAATGAATGCATGGGCAGAACCTCGTATGTCCCTATGATTCCGATGGGCACCAGCGGCGCGCCGGCCTTGATAGCGATATAAACCGCCCCCTCTTTGAAAGGCTGCAAGACGCCGTCTGCGGCGCGCCCGCCTTCGGGGAACACCAGCACCGACAAGTTTTGCCGCCGCATAAGGTGCGCCGCCTGCGTCAACACTTTGAGCGAAGCGCGCGCGTCGCCGAGCGGCACGGAAATGTGGCCAGCCCGCCGCAGATGGTGGCCGAGAAAAGGGATCCGGAACAACTCTTCTTTGGCCAGGAAACGGAACGGGATGGGAAGCCCGCTGAGCAGCGCCGGGGTATCCATGTAACTCAGGTGATTCGGGGTGAGCACATAGCAGACGCCGGGCGATAGTTTTTCGGCGCCCTCCACGGTCAGCGTGACGCCACCAATGCGTAGCAGCATCCGTCCCCAAAGGCAGGCGATCTCATGCGCCAGCGCGCCGTCCTTCTCGAAAAGAGCCGCCGTCACCGACAGCGTGGCCATGACCATGGTCGACAAGGCGATCAAAGGGCACTTGACGAGGATTGAGTAAACGTAGCTAAGCTGCATGCCAGACCTGCGTTACGCCATATCTATTGTAAGAGCAGGGGGCGCGCCTCGCCCACCAGGTAGAGCGAACCGGTGATGACCACCAAGTCCCCCGGCGGACAGGGCCGCACGCGAGCGCGGGCGGCGGGCAGGTTCGGAGCCAAACGCAGATGGGGGTGGCTGGCGAGCTGCGCGATCATTTCCGGCCGGACGGCGCGGGCCTGGTCCGGGGCGGTGGCGATGACTTCATCGGCCAGCGGGAACAGGATGCCCGCCACTTCGGAGACCGCCTTGTCGCGCATGGCGCCGTAAATCAGGCAAATGCGCCGTCCCGCCCGGAACCGCTCAAGATAACGGGCTAAAGCTTGGGCCCCGGCGGGATTGTGCGCGCCGTCCAAAAGGATGTCCGGGTTCCGGCCCACGTATTCAAGCCGGCCCGGCCAACAGGTATTCCGTATGCCGTCCTCAACGGCTTCGACGGGAGCGCCCAACAGGTCTAGAGCGGCCACCGCCGTTGCGCAATTCGCCACCTGATGTTCGCCAGCCAGCGGGCACTCGATGGCGAAGCTGCGCTTCCGCCGGAGGGTGAAGCGGCTGCCACGCGCTTCAATCCGGACATCTTCGCACACCCAGTCTCCGGCGTTGTAGTATGGCGCCTGGACAGACCGCGCGGTCTGTTCCAGCACCCTCTGCGCCTCGGGACGTTGGACGGCGAATACGGCCGGCACACCGCACTTAAGAATGCCCGCCTTTTCTCCGGCGATCGATTCGATGCTCCTTCCTAAATACGCCTCATGATCCAGGTCCACGGGCGTCACCACGGCGAGTTCGGGGCGGACAATATTGGTGGCGTCCAGACGGCCTCCCAATCCCACCTCGAGCACCGCCCACTGGACGCCGCATTCGCGGAACAGCACGAAGGCCATGGCCGTCACAGTTTCAAAATAGGTGGGATGAAGATCGATCAAGCCGTCGCGAAGCAACCGCTCCGCCGCCCGGCGCACCTGATCAAATGCGGCCGCAAATTGCGCCTGCGTGACCTGCTGGCCGCCGATCCGTATACGTTCGGTGGGCTCCACCAGATGAGGCGAGGTGTACAGCCCGGTTCTGGCGCCCCAGCGTCGCAGGCACGATTCGATCATCGCCGCGGTAGACCCCTTGCCGTTGGTGCCGGCGATGTGTACCGAGCGGAAGCTCCGCTCCGGATGGCCGAGCGCTTGGGCGAGAGCGCGCATGCGATCCAGCCCCAGTTTCGCGCTTCGGACCTCGTTGCCGAGCGCATAGAGGTAGCGAACCGAATCCGGGTAAGCCGGCGCCGTCATCGGCCCTTGAGGTACTTCTCGATGTCCGGAAACAACAACGCCTGGACGTCAGGTTGAGATAAGTCCTGGCGGGTCACCAAAGCCACGCCGGAATCAATGTGCGCGGGCGGGGTCTGGCCGCGGAGCTTGGCCCCCAGCAGTCGCGTGGCTTCGTAACCCATACGGAACGGATTCTGCACCACGATCGAATCAATGTAGCCCGCCTTGAGATCGGCCACCAGTTGTTCGGAGGCGTCGAAAGCCACCATCTTCACCTGCCGGGCGTTGCGGCTCTTGATCGCCTGCACGGCGCCCGAAGAGCTCGACTCGTTGTCAGCGAACAGGCCGCTGAGGTCCGGATGCGCCGTAAGAATGTTCTCCGTGGCCGCCATGGCTTTGGCGCGGTCCGCCATGCCGAACTGCACGCCGAGTAATTCAATTTCCGGATAGAGTCTTCTCATCTCCTCCTGAAACCCCTGCTCGCGCTCCATGGTGGCTCCGCTGCCCGGCATGAAACCGATGACGCCTACTTTGCCTTTCCCTCCCAAGACCTTGCCCAGCCGGCGGGCCGCCATGCGCCCTCCTTCCAGGTTGTTGGTCGCGACGTAAGAGATGCGCTTGTCCGTATCGATGGCGGAATCGAAGATCACCACTGGAATACCTGCCTGCCAGGCGCGCTCGACAACGCCAACCAGAGCCTGGCGGTCCACGGGCGCCAGGGCGATCCCGGCGAGCCGCCGGTTGATCATGGAATCGACGATCCCGATCTGCCGGCTGGAGTCGATCTCTAAAGTGGGGGCGTTCCATTCCACTTCAAAGCCGGACTCCTGGGCAGCCTTGATCGCTCCGGCGTGAACGGTCTGCCAGAAGATATGATTCGCGCCCTTAGGCACTACGCCGACAACGGTCCGCGAAGGCCGCCGGCAGGAGAAAGCGGCCACCAGAGGAGAGAAAGCCAGAGCAAGGCACACGCGGCGGCGCATGATTAGGTTATCCTGACTTTCACATTACATCATGCCGGAACTGCCCGAGGTCGAAACCACGGTGCGCGGCCTGGCGCCGCGCATTACCGGCAAGACCATACTGGCGGCCCGTTTCCTGGCGCCGCGCGTGCTGGGGGCGGCGCCGGAACCCGACCTGTCGGGGCGCAGCATCCGGGACGGGAGGCGCCGCGGCAAATACGTTCTTCTGAACCTGGACTCCGGAGTGCTATCGATCCACCTGGGGATGACCGGGAAGCTTCTGGTGGACGCGGCCGAAGAAAAGCACACTCGCGCCTTCTTCACCCTGAACGGGGCCACATTGAATTTCGTTGACCCGCGTATGTTCGGGCGCATTGAGTTAAATCCCTCGCGCATAGCCAGGTTGGGCCCCGAACCGCTGGAGATCGCTTTCGAGGACTTTTTTGCGCGCCTGAAGAAACGGCGTACCCGCATTAAGGCGCTCCTGCTCGATCAGAATTTCTTGAGCGGGGTGGGCAACATCTACGCCGACGAGTCGCTGCACCGCGCCGGCATCCATCCTTGCACCTCCGCTTCCAGCCTGTCCGCAGCCCGCGCACGCCGGCTCTACCGGGCCCTCCATCAGGTGCTCGTTGAAGCCATCGCCGCTGGCGGATCATCCATTTCGGATTACGCCGACGCCAGCGGGCGCAAGGGCTGGTTTCAGATCCGCCACCAGGTATACCAGCGCCACGGCCAACAGTGCCGCCGCTGCGGATCCATAATTCAACGAATACTCGTTTGCCAGCGCAGCACGCACTTCTGCCCGCGGTGTCAGCGGGCTGCCCCGCAACTTGCTGAGGAGGTCAAGCGCCGAGGTGCGGAGTAATGAACCGTTCCAGGTCGGCCTTGCCAAGCGCGCCCACCCGCTGATCCACCACTTTGCCGCCCTTGAACAACAGCAGCGTGGGAATGCTGCGAATTTGGTAACGCATGGCCGTGGACCCGTTCTCGTCCACGTTCACTTTGCCAACTTTGAGGCGCCCGGCGTATTCCGCCGCAAGGGCGTCAATTGTGGGGGCAATCAAGCGGCAGGGTCCGCACCATTCAGCCCAGAAGTCCACCAGCACGGGGACGCCGGAATTTAGAACTTCCTGATCAAAGGTTGCATCGGTGAAATGTAAGGTGTATTGGCCCGCCATTTTTCTCTCCATTTTACAAGATGCAGATTGTTGCCGGAGGTTTCAGCCGATCATCCGCCGGTAGAGCTCGGAATATTGGGCCGCCGAACGGCTCCAGGAAAAATCCCGGCTCATGCCGGTGCGCATCATTCGCTCCCAGAGCGGCTTGTCAGCGTAAGCCGCCAGCGCATGGCGCACAGCCTCGAGAAAAGCCTGGCCCGTGTACTCGTAGAACTTGAAGCCGGTTTCGGCGTCTACGCTGTCATCCAGTCCACCGGTAGCCCGGACCACCGGGATGGTGCCGTAGCGGAGGCTGTAGAACTGGTTCAACCCGCAAGGCTCGTAGCGGCTGGGCATGAGGAAAATGTCTGAGCCGGCTTCGATCTTGTGCGCTAGCGGATCGTCGTAGCCGATGTGCACTCCCACGCGGCCGGGCCAAGCCTCAGCCAGATCCAGAAACAGCTGCTCATATTGCGCTTCACCCGTGCCGAGCGCAACCAAGTAGAGGTCCTCCTTCAGCAAATCCTCCGCGGTTGCGGCAATCAGGTCGAATCCTTTCTGACCCACGAAGCGCGAGACGATGCCCGCTACCGGATGGTCCATAGCCCGGCTTGGCAGTCCGAACCACTCCAAGAGGTCACGTTTGGCCGTGCGCTTGCCTTCGAGGTGTTCCGCCGAATAGTGAGCGGCGATGTGCGGATCGGTTTCCGGATTCCAAGTGTCATAGTCGACGCCGTTCATGATCCCCGTGAGCACGTCCGCGCGCAGCCTCAGCAAGCCGTCCAGACCGAAACCGAATTCCGGTGTTTGAATCTCCTCGGCGTAACGGCGGCTCACGGTGCTGAGCGCGTCGCTGGTCTCCAGCGCTCCCTTCAGAAAGCTGACCTGTCCGTAGAACTCCATCAGCCCGGCATGAAACGGCAAATCATCCAAACCCGCCTCAACCATGGCCGCCGGCGGGAACAAGCCTTGATAGCCCAGGTTGTGGATAGTGAACAGCGTTCTGGAGGCGAGGAAATTCGGATCGCCCCACAGCCTGTGCCTTAGCAGCACAGACACCAGGCCCGCCGTCCACTCGAGGCACTGAAAAAAGTGAGGGCGGAACCGGGGACGGGCCACGGCGAGCACGGCGTGCGCAAAGATCGTGAACCGGATATGGTTATCTGGATAGTCGCGTTCACCGTCGCCGTAAAGGCCTTCCCGGTCAAACAGCATGGGCGCCTCCACCAGGAAAAACGGTACACCGCGGTGATCAATCCGGTAAATGCCGGCCGAATAATCGTGGGACCCCAGCCAGAACTGAAGGCCGTCAAAGACTCGCCGCGCGCCATCCAGCCGCACGCCGCGGTAACGCGGGAGCACCACCGCCACTTCTTCTCCGCGGGCCTTGAGCGCTGCCGGCAGGGCGCCGATGACGTCGGCAAGCCCGCCGGTCTTGGCGAAGGGAGCGGCTTCACTGGCGGCCATTAGGATGCGCGGCATGATCTAGGCCCATCATATCAGCCGGCCTCCTTGCGCCGGATAACCTGGATGGCGGACGCGCCTGAGCGGCGGCTCCGGTTCGACAGCCACAGCTTTACTCCTTGGCGGGCGCATACAGCCGCGAGGATTGTGGAGCATCCGTAGGCTCGGCGCGCGGCAGATAGATCTCTAACCGTGTACCGTCCGCCTTCCGGCTCACCGCATGCACGTCGGCGCCGCTTTGCCGGAGGAACCCATACACGGCAGCCATTTCCAGGCCTGTTTCACCGCCGGCGGATTCCCCGGGGAACGGCTGAAACATACGCGTGCACTCGTCCACCGTCAGCTCGAGGTCCGGCGCAATCACCGCTACCATGACGCACGGCTCACCGCCTGCGCCTTGCACCTCGAGCGTTCGCAGCACGATCCGTCCTTGGTTGCCCAACCGCCGCGCAAGCCGAGCCGCCATCCGCTCAATCGCGCTCTCGAACTTCGCCGGATCGACGCGAACCTTCCCAATGGCCGGGGCCAGCATCAGTTCGAGCATGGCCCTTTGTGCAAGTTTGCGCCGCAGGTCTGCTTCCATCGCGCTCAGAAGGGCGTTGACATCCACCAGTTTCGGGGTAAGGATCTGCCCCCGCCCGAAGGCTTGCAACTGGCACGCCAGTTCGGCGGCCTGCCCAGCCGCCTGTTGAATCTCTTGAATATCTTTCTGCGTTTCCTCGCCCGCGACCAGCCCCGCCAGCACCAGTTCTGCATAGCCCTGAATTGCTGTCAGCGATCCGGTCAGCCGCAAGGCCAGTGCGTCGGCAAAAGCCTCCAGCGCAGCCGCTGCACGAGCGCGGGCAGACTCTTCAGCCCGCTGAGCATGATCGGTGATATCCATGCCGGCGATGATGAATCCTGCCATACCGTCCTGGCGCTCTGGCTCCCTGGTGAGCCGCCAGACGATGCGCCGCAGCCGCCTGTCCTTGGTCAGCCAGTCGCTTTCAGCCTGACGCGCCACCCTGCGGCTTCCCGCCTCCTGGAATTCCCGGCGGGCGGCGCCGGCATCAGAAGCCGCCGGAAATACGTCCCAGAAGAATTGCCCTTCAACCTCCTCTTGCCGGTAGCCGGTGACCTGCTGGCAAGCCCGGTTAATCCGCAGCGTCCTGCCATCGCCATCCAGCATCACGATCATCGCGCCGATCCAGTCCGCCAGATCTTCGCCGCGGCTGGGAGCTTTCGTGGCTCTCTGTTCGGCCTTGCTGCGGGATGAAATGTCCTGCACCACGGCAACCAGGACGCGCCGCTGGCCCAGCCGGCCTTCGCCCACGAACAGCTCGGCCGGGAACGTCGTGCCGTTCTTTCTGCACCCCAGGGCCTGCACGCCAACGCCTCCGGCAGCCGTCGAAGAAACAAAAGCGGCGCTGAAAGGATCACCGGCGTCACCACCGTTGGCCGGTGGCGCGGCAAACAGCTTGAACCCGCTGATCTTGCGGCCGACGACCTCAATGGCTCCATAGCCGAACATCCGCTCTGCCGCCAGATTGAATGCCTCGACCGCCCCGTCTTCATTGACCACGATGATGCCCGGCGCGGCCGCATCCAGGATGGTGCTCATGTAAGCTTGGGCGCGTTCCAAGGCGCGCTCGGCGCGTCCTCTGGCCACCCGCTGGCGGAGGTAAGACCCCAGCAGCATCAGCACCAAAACGGTCAACACCAGCGACACGAAGAGCGCCAAGTCGAGCAGCTCTTGCGGGTTGA
>CAYSBM010000093.1:0-8345 GCA_964429095.1 uncultured Solibacteraceae bacterium
ATCTTGAGTAATTGTTCATACAATTGCCGGGCTGCGGCGCGCTGGCCCAGCGCGTCCAACTGCATGGCCAGTTGCAATTTGGGTGCGGGCTGATCGGGCGCCATCTGAACCGCTTGGCGCAGGTGAGCCACCGACAGATCCACCTTGCCCGCCCGGCGGTAAACCTCGCCGAGGCGGGTGTGCAGGAAAGCGTCCTTGGGACGCTTGGCCGCCAGGGCTTCCAGTTGCTGGATGGAGAGGTCCGTGTTGCCGGTACGCGCGGCCACATTCGCCAGCGCGAGCTTCAGTTCGTCGCGTTGCGGGTTCCGAGCGACTTCCTTCTGAATCAACTCGAGAGCCGGCGCAGGCTTCTGCTCCGCCAGCAAGCACTCAATCAGGCCGAACAGGCTTCGCAAATCCTGGGGATTCTTTTCGTATAAGCGCCGGAACCCTTCCTCGGCTTCCTTGTACTTCTTCTCGCCCATATTCACGACGGCGAGCTGGAGTTGCGCTTCCAGAGAGTTGGGATAGAGCTTAATGGTGTCGTTGATTGCCGCGCGGGCGCGGACAAAATCGCGCACGGTGGTAAGCGCGGCCGCGCGAATGAGCCGGGCGGGCAGGTGCCCTGCATCGATCGCCAGAATCGCGTCCGCGGCTTGCACCGCCTTGGAGGCTTCGCCGGTGCTCAGATAAAGTTGCGCCAAAGCCAGCCGCGGAGGCAGATAATCGCCGCGTTGTTTGATTGCTTCCTCAAAAGCCAGGCGCGCCTGCTCCACATCACCTTTAGCCAGAAGAGCCCGGCCCAGATCATAGCGGGCCACGAAATTGCGCGGCGAGCTGCGGACCACCCCTTGCAGGTCGTTGATCGCCGACTGGATTTGTTCCGGCTTGCCCCCCCGCAGCATGAGCGAAGCGCGCATGGCGATGGCGTTGTCGTCTTTGGGATCGCGCTTAAGGACCGCCTCCACCAGTCTCAGCGCTTCGTCACCTTTGCCTTGGGCGATATATGCCTCGGCGATCCTCTTGTCGTAGGTGGCGCTCTGGGCGGGATTGGCCTGCTTGCCCGCCGTGTAATAGTCCACCGCCTTGGCGAAATCCCGGATCCGGAAATAAAAATCGCCCACCGAGCGGTAAGCGGCGGGGAAATCCTGGGGATTCGAGGTGAGCTTATCCAGCGCGCTTTTCATCTCGGCCTCGCGCCGTCCCACGGCATAATAATGCGCCAATTGCAGCCAGGCCGTTTCATCCTTGGGGTTGTTGGCGCAGCGCAGCTTGAGAATGGCTTCAGCGTCCGCCAGCCGGTTGGAACTCAGATACAGAACATAGAGGAAGTTGTACGCGGCGGTAAGGTCCTTGTGCTTTTCCACAAGCTTCTTGGCAAGGCTTTCCGCCTCCTCGGTGCGTTTGTCCTGAGCCAGAGCGCGCAACAGGAACACGGCCACGCTGGGCTCGAGAGGCTTCATCTGATTGGCCTTCTCCAGCCTCTCGATGGCCTCCTTGTTCTGACCTTTCAGCAGGAAGCAGAGTCCTTGGAGCCGGTGGCCGTGATAGACGTCCCTCTTTTCCATTTGCTTGGCCAGATCTTCGATTTCCGGCAGCAGCGTCTTGGCGTTGCGCGCATCATAGAGCACAGCCATGAGATAGACGTCTGACAAGGTCAACAGCGCTTCGAGGTTGTCCGGCATCAATTCCACCGCCCGCCGCAAGGACCGGGCGGCTGCGCCCGGCTGCCCCATCCGCAGGTCGCACAGCCCCAGGCGGTAGTAGGCGTCGCCGTTGCGCGGGTCCTTTTGCAGCGCATTGCGGTACATGATGGAAGCTTCTTTGTACTTGGCGGCGCTGTAATACTTATTGCCGTTCTCCACATACTTGCGGCTCACGATCTTGGGGTCGCGATTACAGGACCAGCCCGCCAGCAGCAAAGGGAGAATGATCAAGACTTGGCGCAATTTCATACGGCTCCCTCTCGAAGATTTCCAACATTCACTTCATCACAAAAGCCTTTGCCCCGCAATGGACGAAAAGACTCCTTATGCTCGAACCGTCCGCCGGCCTGGGCGCGCCAAGCGGGGAGCGCTACTGCCGAACCGGCGGCAGGCAAAGAACATTGTCAATCAACCGCGTCGAGCCTGCCCAGGCAGCCACTGCCACGCGCACCGGCCCCCGAACGCTGTCGACGGGACGCATTTCCAATGGGTCCACAATTTCCAGATATTCAAGCCGGAGTTCCGGTTCGCATTCGAACACAGACCGCGCCTCGCTCTTCAGCCGGGCCACATCCGCGCAGCCGGCGGCGATCTTATCCCGGGTCGCGAACAGCGCCCGCGAGAGCGCCAACGCCGCTTTACGCTGGGCGGCGTTCAGACGGCGGTTGCGGCTGCTTAGAGCCAGACCGTCGGGCTCCCGCACGGTAGCCACAGGAACAATTTCGATTGGCAGGTTCAAATCCCGCGCCATGCGCTCGATCACCGCCAGTTGTTGCGCGTCCTTTTCCCCGAAATAGGCGCGGTCCGGCTGTACGATATTGAACAGCTTGAGAACGACGGTCGCCACACCGCGAAAATGGCCGGGGCGGAACGCGCCGCACAAGTGCTCTGTGAGGCCCTCCACCTCCACAAAAGCGCGCTGGGCGGATGGGTACATCTCCTCACCCGCCGGGTGAAACACCAGGTCCACCCCTCGAGCCGCGCAGAATTCCATGTCAGTGGATATGTCCTGGTGGTAGCGCTCGTAGTCGTCGCGGCGGTCAAACTGGATCGGGTTCACGAAAACGCTCACCACCACAAAGCCTGTCTCGCGGCGGGACTGTTCGATCAAGCTCCCATGCCCGGCGTGCAGATCGCCCATGGTAGGCACCAGGCCGATGGTCAATCCGCGGCGCCGCGCTTGGGCCAACTCGGCGCGGACCTCCGCCTTGGTCCGTACCAAGCGCGTGCTCATCGCTGCGCCCTCGCCGGATAGCGGCCCGCACGCACGTCTTCGACATAAGCCTCGGCCGCGGCGCGCATCTCCACGCCGAGTTGGGCATACTGTCTTACGAAGGCCGGCACGGGGCCATCGTAGAGGCCGAAAACATCGTAACTCACCAGCACCTGGCCGTCGCAGTGGGGGCCGGCGCCGATGCCGATGGTGGGGATCTCCAATTCGGCGGTCACCCGCCGCGCCACCTCGTCCGGGATCGATTCGAGCACCACGGCAAACGCGCCGGCTGCTTCCAGCGCCCGCGCATCTTCCAGCAAACGCCCGGCTTCCTGCTCGGTTCGCGCCTGGCCCCGGAATCCCCCCAACCGGTGCACCGATTGGGGCGTCAAACCCAAGTGCCCCATGACCGGGATCCCCACCTCGACAAGCCGCGCCACCACCTCCAGTACCGCCAGTCCGCCTGCGATTTTCACATCCATGGCGCCGCCGTCCTGCACCAAACGCACGGCGTTGAGCACCGCCTCGGCGGTTGTCACCTGGTAGGTGAGAAATGGCATGTCGGCGATCACCAGCGCCCGCCGCACTCCCCGGCATACCGCGCGCGTGTGGTGCAGCATGATTTCTAACGTCACCGGCAGGGTAGTCTCGCAGCCCATCACCACCATGCCCAGGGAATCGCCTACCAGTATGGCGTCCAGCCCGGCTAAGTCGAGCAGCCGCGCCATGGTGGCGTCATAAGCGGTCAGCATGGCGATGCGCTGGCCGCGTTGCTTCATCTGCTTGAGATCCGGCACTCTCACCCGCCTTTGCGCCTCAACCATTGCGTAAGCACCTCTCCACTCTTTCAGCGTACGCCTGTTCGAGCCCCCGCCGCCGCGCCATCTGGAGAGCACGCAGCCCCACAGCTCGGTAAAGCGGCAACATTTCCGGCGCGGCCTGGCGCAAAGCTTCCAGGTGAAGCGCCACAGTAGCGGCGTCTCCGCGTTCAATGGGTCCGGTAAGCGCGCGCTGGGGCGTGAGCTCCAACGCGTTCT
The DNA here is from genome assembly GCA_964429095.1 of uncultured Solibacteraceae bacterium. GTDB lineage: Bacteria > Acidobacteriota > Terriglobia > Bryobacterales > Bryobacteraceae > JAJFUV01. The sequence goes on from CAYSBM010000093.1 coordinate 3,936, forward strand.
GGGTATTGGCTTCCACCAGCGGCCGTATGGCCTGGAGCGCCACATCCGGCCCGATTCCGGCCGCGCCCAGCAGTTCAACCGAGGCGTCGATCAAGGCGGCCACGTAATTACTGGCGATCGCCGCCGCGGCATGGTAGAGCGCTTCCCGTCCTGCCGTTACATGTAAAGCAGTGCCACCCAGCACCGCCACGATGCGTTGCGCCCACCGCAGGGCTTCGGCCGCACCCGAAATGGCAAAGAAGGCGCCGGGCAGGGCCGTCACCCCCTGTTCTGGAGAGCTCACCGCCTGCAAAGGGTGCAGGACGCCACAGGAGACTCCCGCCGCTTCAAGCACCCGGAGGGCTGATGCGCCCCGCGCCCCCGAGGTATGCAATGCCGCCCCGGGGCCCCTCCATCCGCGCCCCAGGCGCTCGGCCACCTCTTGTAAGGCGTCGTCGGTGACCGCGATCAGCACGTGCGAACAATGCCGTCCCAGATCCTCATATTCGACGGCCTCGGCGCCGCCAATGAACCGCGCCGCGCGAGCGGCGTGCTCCGGCTTCCGGCTAGCTACCGCCGCCACAAACTCGCCGCGTTCCTCAAGCAGCCGCCCCAGAGCCTGCGCCACTCGCCCCGCTCCGGCAATTCCAACGCGAAACGGACTGTGCGCCTTCTCTCCGCTCACTGCTTCCAGCTCCCGGCTTGTCCACTTGCCGGATGCACGCTGGTCTCCCTCTGCACCCGGGTGGAAATCCCGTTCACCGGAATCTCCAGGACGCCTTCGGCACATGCTATATGGGCCGTAAGCGGGTGCGGCGTGGTGTTGGTCACAATCAGCAGGCCATCTGCCTCCACCCCCGCCACACCCTCTTCCCGCACCGCCAGCCGGACCCGGCGCGATGCGAACCGGCTCGTCTCCGCGGCGCTTGCGCCCGGCAAGGTGACGATCGCCGCAATGGCGCCGCTGCGCGGGGACTTGTTTAGGAACAGCAGGCGCGAACGCAGGTCCGGGACGATTTCAACCGTGCCGTTCCCCGACAAGGCGTAGCCCAGCCGGCCGTCCACGTTCACCCAACGGTCGCCGTCCCGCTGAATGCTGCGCGGCGCGCGGCCGTAAACCCATTCCGGTTCTTCAAGCAGCGCGATCATGCCGCCCAGCATCGCCGCACCGCCGCCGTCAACCCGCTCCATGTAGACACTCTTGCCGCTGGGCAGCGACGTGAAGGAGACCACTTTGCTTCGTCCTGATTGCCGGACCCGCAAGGTGACAAACAAAGCGCCGTTCTCCTCGCCCTGGATGGCCGTCTGTATGGCCACAGGATCACCGTTCACCGCCGCCTCGAAGGCCTTGCTGCCGACCCCCAACCTTCCCTTCTCGAGCGGGGCCGGGGCCCAAGGCGCGGACAGGCCGAGATAGCTGTGGTTGGCGGGCCAGACAATCGGGTCTTTGTCAAACAAAGCGGTGACCCCCATCACCCGCGTACCCCAGCTAAAGGAACTGATGGCCCGGGGCGTGCGCATGACCAACAGCCGCGCTTCCTCGAACACGCGGCCCCCTTCGAGTTGTTTCCAAACCCGATCCAAGGGCTCGCCGCCTTCCGACGGCATCCACAGACGCGCAAACATGAGTCCCACGTCCAGACCCGACGCGGTGACCGCTTCAATGGTCGGGTAGGCCGGATAATCGTAGGAAGCGTACATGCGGCCGTCTCCGTAGCGGGCGTGCATGCGCTCCAAGGTCTCCAACGCAAGCTCTCCCAGCGTGGCGGCCTGCGGATCGCCAAGCAGCCGGTCCATTTGCAGAGCCGTCGTCCAAGTGAGTTCCACCCGGTGCAAGGACCAGTCCGTCGAGCCCGGGTAGAACAGGCTGCCGTCGGCCGCAGTAAAAAACTTCAGCACGTCGTAAACCTTCTGCGCGTTGAAGGTCACGGCTTCCGGCACCCGCCGCGCCAGCAGACGGTACACCAGGGCGTTGGTCATGTTCAAGCCGATGCACGACATGTAATCGGGATGAACGAAACCGTGGTTCTCCAGGGTGTAGTCGGGGTGCACGTTGGCGCCCCGGAGCCAGGCTGAAAGCGGCCGCCCATCGACCACCCGGCTGCTCGCGCGGTCGGCCGGCGTGGCGAAGGCCGAGATCATGTACTCCAAACCGCGCTCCCGCCAGCGGCGGGCGTGCGGGTGGCTTTCCAGAATCTCGCCTAGCAGCACCAGCAGGTTGGAATTCCAGGCGTTCTCTTCGGCCTTGGTGTCCGAGAAGCGCGCGTACGGCGGGGGCAAATTCAGGAACCGGTCCGCCTCGTCGATGGCCATCGCCAGCACGGCTTTCCGCAACTGCGGGCTCAATTCGTCCCACAGCAGCCAGGCGCTGAAGGTGGCCTGCCAGGTCCAGTACGAGGATTGCCATTCATGCCCCCAGGGCTTGCCCGATACGGTCGCGCCTCCACCGGAATAGTGAGCCCGGGTCAACTCGGCCAGCATGGCCAGGTAATCGTTTCGCGTTTCCTCCACCTCATCGCAGTATGTGAACTTGAGACAGGTGGCCAGCGTGAGAAGCGTCGAGGTGCGGGCGCGGATTGTGTATTCGCCTGGATCGGACAGCCGCGTTCCCATGTACAGCACGCGCAGGTACTTCGTCTTGTCGCGCACCAGTTTCTCCACGCGGGGCTCGGAACGCATGGTAGGAGGTAGCGGCGGCGTCACGCGGTCGCGCGATGCCCACGGGATCGCCTGCGCTCCCGCCAGCAGCCAGGAGGTGGTAAGCCCAAACGCAAGAATGAGCTTCAGTTTCATGGCAGCCAAATGCGCCTCATCTCGCCCTAGGCCGGATACACCCAGGGAGCGCGGTAGTCCCTCCGCAGCAACCGATTGGCGGCCTCGTCGCCCACTACCACTTCTTTCGCTCCGTCCCAGTGAATGCTGCGGCCGGCTTTGGCCGACAGCATGCCGAGCAAGCACATGGCCGTCGAACGGTGACCACTTTCGATGTCGTTCACCGGCCGGCGGCCAGTCTGAATGGCATTCAAAAAATCCGCCCACAATTCGGGAATGTTGTGCTGATCCGGTTTATGCAACTGCGGCTCTTCGTGCAGCACCGGGCGGTTGCGGTTGGACGGGTAGAAAGTCCACCCGTCGAGCCACCCCAGATGCAGGGTGCCTTCCGTGCCGTAGAAATAGCAACCGATATTGGTCTTCTCGGCTTCGTTGCCGGCGTACTGGCGATGCTCCCAGACGGCAGTGAAGCTTTCGAATTCGTAAGTAGCCACTTGCGTGTCCGGGGCGTCAGTCTGATCGCTGCGGATATGGCGGGCGGCGGCAGAAAAAATACGGCGCGGGTACTTTTCTTCGGTCCACCAAAGGATCTGGTCCAACCAGTGCACGCCCCAGTCGCCGAGTTGCCCGTTGGCGTAATCCAGATAAGCCCGGAAGCCTTTGGGGTGAATCGTCTTGTTAAAGGGCCTGAGCGGCGCCGGCCCGCACCAGAAATCCCAGGCCAGGCCCGCCGGCGGCGGCGAGTCCGGCGTGCGCTGCCCCACAGAGCCGGGGTAATGCACGAAGGCGCGCACCATTCCGATTTTGCCCGCCTTGCCGGATCTGAGAAACTCCATGGCCGACTTGTTGTGCGGCGAGACGCGGCGGTGGAGCCCCACTTGCACCACGCGGCCGGCTTCCCGCGCCGCCCGCACCATGGCCCGCCCCTCCCGCAGCGTGTGTGAAACGGGCTTTTCAACGTAGACGTGCGCTCCGCCGCGCACGGCGGCGATGGTGGCCAGGGCATGCCAGTGGTCTGGCGTGGCTACGATGCAGATCTCCGGCTTGGCCTCGTCGATCAGTTCCCGGTAGTCTCCGTACTTCTTGGGCCTCTCCCCGCTGAGCCGGGCATCCTCTTCCGCCGCAGCGGCCAACTGCTCGCGGTCCACGTCGCATAGCGCCACCACCCTGGACTGGCCGGCGCTCATGGCGGCGCGCAGGATGTTCATTCCCCACCAGCCAGCACCGATCAGAGCGGTAGGATATTTCTTGGAGACCTGCCCGCTCATCATTGCTCCGGCTGCCGCCGACAAGAACATTCTTCGCCGCATACCGCAGATGATACAGTAAATGGGGGGGTCCACAACAACATGAAAGTTCTCTCACTAGGAGCCATCCTCGCTTTCGCCGCCGCCGGCTTGCCGGCCCAGATCTCCGGGTTCGACATCCGCGCCATGGATACCAGCGTCGACCCGTGCGCGGACTTCTACACCTACGCCTGCGGCACATGGATGAAAAACAATCCGATTCCCCCGGATCGCGCCATTTGGGGCCGTTTCGACGAGCTGCGGGAACGCAATCTCACCGTGCTGCGGAGCATTTTGGAGCAAAGCCCCGCTGGCACTCAAATCGGCGACGCTTACGCCGCCTGCATGGATGAGAAAACCATCGAGAATAAGG
>CAYSBM010000093.1:8355-9822 GCA_964429095.1 uncultured Solibacteraceae bacterium
CGCGCCCATCAAGCCGGCGCTCGAACGGATTGCTTCCCTTAAGGATAAGCAGGCCGTATTGGCGGAGATCGCTTATGAGCACGCCCAGGGCTACCGTCCGTTGTTCGCCTTCACTTCGACCCAGGATTACAGGGATTCCACGCAGGTGATCGCCGAAGTCGACCAGGGCGGCATGGGCCTGCCGGACCGCGATTACTATCTCAAAGACGATGCGCGTAGCGTGAACTTGCGGAAACAGTACCAGGAGCACGTGGCGCGCATGTTTGGTTTGCTCGGCGACAGCGCAGAAACCGCAGCGGCCAAAGCCAAAACCGTTCTGGAAATCGAAACCGGCATCGCGCGAGGCGCCTTGGACCGTGTCCAGCGCCGCAATCCGGCCATGGTTTACCACCGGATGTCCACCGCCGGACTGGCCCGGCTTTGTCCCGCTATTGACTGGCCCAAGTTTTTTGCTGCTGCTGGCGCACAAGCACTGGACAGCCTGAACGTGACCGAACCCGAGTTTTTCCGCAACTTGAACAAACTCATCGGTGAGCGCAGCCTCGAGGATTGGAAAACCTACCTTAGCTGGCACCTGGTGCGGGTGGAAGCCGACATGCTGCCGCAGGCTTTCGTCGACCAGGATTTCAACTTTTACGGAAAGACGCTTACAGGCGCGCGCCAGCTACCGCCGCGATGGAAACGCTGTGTCGAGCAGGTCGATCACGCTTTGGGCGAAGCGCTGGGGCGCGAGTATGTCGAACGCACCTTCGGTCTGAAGGGCAAACAACGGACACGTCAGATGGTCGAAGCGCTCGAAAAGGCGCTGGCCAAGGACATTGAAGAACTGCCTTGGATGACGCCGCAGACCAAACAGCAGGCGCTGGCCAAGCTCGCCGCGGTCACCAACAAGATCGGCTACCCCGACAAGTGGCGTGACTACAGCACGTTGAAGATCGTGCGCGATGACGCGCTGGGCAATTTCGCCCGCGCCCGCGCTTTTGAGTACCGCCGTCAGATCGCCAAGATCGGCAAGCCGGTCGACCCGCTGGAGTGGTACATGAGCCCGCCCACCGTGAACGCCTACTACGATCCGCAGAACAACAGCATCAACTTCCCGGCTGGCATCCTGCAACCGCCTTTCTATGACAACCAGATGGACGACGCGGTGAATTTCGGCGGCATCGGGGCGGTAATCGGACACGAACTGACGCACGGGTTCGATGATCAGGGACGGCAGTTCGATCTCAAAGGCAACCTGCGTGACTGGTGGACCGAGCAGGACGCCAAAGAATTCGAAAAACGCGCCGATTGTTTCGTCCAGCAGTACGGCCAGTACACCGCCGTGGGCGACATCAAGCTCAACGGCAAGCTGACCCTGGGCGAGAATATCGCCGATAACGGAGGGTTGCGCATTGCCTATATGGCCCTCCTCCAGACGCTCGCCGGTAAGAAAGCGGCGAAAATCGACGGATTCACCGCCGAGCA
>CAYSBM010000094.1:0-2673 GCA_964429095.1 uncultured Solibacteraceae bacterium
CCCGTTGGCCAAGAGCACATGCGGGCCGCCGAGCCGGACGGGCCCGCCCCGCATATCGGAAACCCGCCCGCCTGCTTCTTCAACCAGAATAACGCCCGCAGCCATGTCCCATGGGTTGAGGCCGAACTCCCAGTAGGCCTCCAAGCGGCCGCAGGCCACCCAGGCGGCATCTAAAGCCGCCGAGCCTGCCCGGCGTATGCCATGGCTGGCCAGCGACATTTGATAGTAGAAATGCACGTTAATGTTCTCGTGCCGCTTGCGGCTGGGAAATCCGGTGGATAGCAGGCTGGCGGCCACCTTGGAGGTGGCGGAAACGCGAATGCGGTGGTGGTTAAGATAAGCGCCGCCGCCGCGTTCGGCTGCGAACATCTCACCTCGGCATGGGTCGTAAATCACGCCCGCGATCATTTCCCCGGCGCGTTCCAAACCCAGCGTAACGTTGTAATGCGGCAGTCCATGCGCAAAATTGGTGGTTCCATCTAGCGGATCAACGTACCAGCGGTATTCTGAGGCGCCGTCCACGCTGCCGCCTTCTTCGGCGACAATGGCGTGGGTGGGGAAATGAGCGCGCAAGCGCTCCACGATCAGGCGCTCACTGGCCCGGTCGGCCGCGGTGACCAGGTCGCTTTCGCCTTTGAGTTCATAGGGGATGTGCCGGGCGAAGTGCTGCGCCAGCAGCGCCCCGGCTTCGCGTGCGATCTCCAGGCTGGGTTCAAGAAAGCTGGCCATGTTGGTGGTACGGAGCGCCGCGGCGGGTGAGCCGGATGAACGAGCTGTCGTAGTATTCGATGGTGCCGCAGACTTCCTCGTTGGTTTCCAGCCGTACGCACACCGTTATGTCATTATCGATCAGATACTTAAGGTACCTAGGTTCCTCGAAAGTCTGCTCTGGCGGCCGGGATTTGGCTTTCTTTTTCTTCTCCGGGGGCCGGGAGGCTGCTCTGTTTGCTGCCGGTTCTGGCATACTATGGCTCGGCGCGCGGTCCAGGATCCGGTTGCGGATCCCGGATGCCTGTCGCAGGGGCTGAATCCCCATAATAACCATTCCGTGCCTGCACCTGCAAACCTGGCCGTTTCAACCGGATCTCCAGGCGGTGGAAGCGGTCCCGGGAGGGTGGCACATTCTTGGGGTAAAAGCCTAACAGGTACTGTGTGCGGAGGTCGTTGAGAATCTCGGAGAAGGCCGCGTCCAACTTCGGACCGACGCTGGGGGCAAAGACGCGGCCTCCAGTGCGCGCCGCCATGGTTGCCAGCGCGTTTTCTCCGCCGATATTGCGTCCGGCGTCGTTGGAGATGGGCATCACCAGGATCGAGTAAATGACCACGTCGGCTATCTGAGCAGCTTCGAGCGCCTGGTGAAAGGTCTTCACCGAGGTGGTGTCGCCGCCGTCGGTGACCACCACAATGGCATGTCGCCCTTTGCGATCCTCGATATGCTGCGAAGCCCAATAGAGAGCGTCGTAGAGCGAAGTGCCTCCGGTGGGCCGCAGTCCTTTCAGCTCCTGCTGGATGCGGTCCATGCGGCGCGTGAAGCTGGAATGCAGGGTGACGGCATAGTTGAAACTGTAAAGCGCCAGGGCGTCTTGCGGGTTTCCGCTGGTGAAAAACTGTTTCACAAAGCGGAGCGCCGAATCCAATTCATAGCGCAACTCCTTGGCGGTGGACGCGCTGGTGTCCACTAGCAAGGCGACCGACAGCGGCTGTTCGGTGTAGCGCTCGAAAACCGCCAGCTCTTGCTGAATGCCGTTGTCAAAGATTTGAAAATCGTCCTTTCCGAGCGTGCCTACGGACTGGCCGGTTGCGTCCTTCACAGTGGCTAAAACCCGAACCAGCCGAACGTCGACTTTGAAAATGGGAGCTTCCGGGGAGGGCTGCGCCGCGGCAAGCCACGCCAAGGCGAGAAGATTGAGTGAGCGCTTCACCCTGAGCCTCCCGGCGAGGTTTCCCATTCACCCTCGACCCACACTTCTCCGCCAGCAAAGCACTCTTTCTTCCAGATGGGAACCGATTTCTTTAGCCGGTCAATGGCTTCTCGCGAAGCCGCGTAAGCCGCGCCGCGATGGGGAGCAGTCACTACGACGGCGACGCTGATTTCGCCAATTTCCACGCGACCCAGCCGGTGCACTATGGCGATCCCGGTGATCTGGTGAGCGGCGGCGATTTGGGCGCCGAGGGCAGCCATCTGGTTGACGGCCATGGTTTCGTAGGAGTCGTATTCCAAGTAGAGGGTTCTGCGGTCGCCCGTATGGTCCCGAACCACGCCTGTGAAAATCACCACCGCACCGTCGCGAGGCTGGCGCAAGCGGGCGGCAAGACTCGGAATGTTGATTTCCGAGCGGGTGAGGGCGAAAAACTGCCCCGAGCCGTTCTCAACCAGGTGCGTGTACTCGCTAGCGCCGCCGCTTACCGGAGGCAGAAAGGCGACCTCGTCGCCATGCGCCAGCTCGGCGTCCGGCGCGGCGAATTCCTGGTTGCGGGCCAGCAGAATGCTCCTGCGCCGCTGATCAATCTCCGGATACAGGCGGGCGAAATGATTGAAAACACTTTCCAAGGTGGCGGGCTCAGCGAGTTCCAGGCGCACCTCACCGCTGCCGGTGATGTCTCTGAGGTATCCAAAAAAAAGGACGGTGATCGTCACTCTTCAGCCATACTAGCAGACGCCTTGGAGAAGCG
>CAYSBM010000094.1:2683-7466 GCA_964429095.1 uncultured Solibacteraceae bacterium
GTGCGCTACGCCGAGACCGATCAGATGGGCGTGGTCTACCATTCCAACTACCTGATTTGGATGGAAGTAGGCCGCATGGAACTGTGCCGCTCGCTGGGCTTCGCTTACGCCGATATGGAGAAGGAAGACGGCGTGCTGCTGGCGGTGGTGGAGGTGAATTGCCGTTATTATCACCCGGCGCGCTACGACGATGAAGTCGCCGTCAAAGCTTGGGTGGAGGAGGCTACTGCGCGGGGCGTACGCTTCGGCTATGAGATGCGGCGCGCAGCCGATGAGCGCAAGCTGGCGACCGCTTCGACCCGGCATATCTTCTGCGGACGCGACATGCGTCCCCGGCGCTTGCCCGAAAAGTACTACAAGCTGTTTGGAGTGAAGCGCGAGCGATGATGCTGGCGGGTCTAGCCCTGGCCGGGCGGCTGCTCGAGCAAGACGAGCAGCTTCGGAGCTAGAGGTGCAAAGCACGCCGCAGATCAAACTGTTTAGCGGGCTCCGCCAAAGAACCGGGTGCCGGTCATGGATGTGGAGCGGTGCTGGACCGGAGCCGCTCAAGCATGCATGCTGGCCTCGGACGGTAACCGTTCAGCCGCCGGCTTAGTCGAAGAACGGAAACAGCTTCTTCAATTCGTCCGCAGTGGCGCGGCGGCCGTACTCGCACAACTCGAAAGCTTCAGCGTGGCGGATCTTCGCCGCTCGCTGAGGACCGTACCATTGTTCGAGAACGCGGCGCACCTGAGGCGTCAAAGCAACGCTGCGCCGTTTTTCGAGCCACTTACGGCGCTCGTCCGGGTGTGTGGGCACTTCAATGCCGCCGCCCCAGCACTTGGGCTGAGCTTCGTAAAACTGTGACGGTTCAGCGTCGAAGGCAGCGAGCTTTTTCTGCCAAACATCATCGATATCGATGGCAATATCCGGCGCGAACGGCTGCGGTTTGCGGAAACCATCCTCGAAGTATAGGAAGACGGGGTTGCGCCTCAGGGCTGGCGCATCGGTCACCACCATCGGGATCTGGACCATGAAGGCCGCGTCCTGGACCAGGATGCTGGTGTAGCGGTGGTCGGGGTGATAGTCATATGGTCTGGGGGAAAGCACAATATCGGCGTTCCACTGGCGGATTGCTCGGATCACCTGCTTGCGGACCTCAAGCGACGGCGTCAGCTCGCCGTCATGGTTGTCGAACACCTCGTACTCGGCAATTCCGAGCCGGCGGGCTGCTTCCTGCGCTTCCTGGCGGCGGCGCTTGGCCAGCGCCCCGCCTCCCATCTCGCAATGTCCGGCGTCGCCATTGGTTACGGAAACAAATTTCACCAGATGGCCTTTGGCCGCGAACCTGGCGGCGACGCCGCCCGAGCGGATTTCAGCGTCGTCCGGGTGTGCGCCGAACGCGATGATGTGAAGCCGGTTCTCTTGGGCCCAAGCACAGGTTGCTACGGCCAGCGCCAGGGTTGCCAGCGGCGTACGCAGCGGCATAGTTGGATCCTCCCTCCCGCAATAACCGCTATGGTAGCCTTTTTCCCGAACCAGTGGCAGTGTACTAAACTGCCAACTATGGCCTGTTCTTTAAGTACAATTCTCTCGATCGCATTCCTGGCGCCCCCGCTGGCATGGAGCCAGGCCAATCCTTTTCTGGGGCGCTGGAATTTCAATCTCGAAACGCCTGGCGGAACCAGAGGAAGCTGGTTGGGCGTGTCCGAAAACAATGGCGCGCTGGAAATCTGGTTCCAGCCGACGGGAGGCAATGTCTATCAGGTGAAAGACTTCAAGTTGAAAGGGTCGCACCTGAAACTCAATCTGGCTAAGAAGACCAAGAAACGCCCGGGGCTCAGGTGGGAGTTGACCGCCATCGATGGCGAACTCCGGGGCGTTCAGAAGCGTGGCAAGGTTTCCACGCCGCTTACCGGATTGCGCGCGCCGGAGTTGAAGCGCCCGGCGCCGGCGGCCTGGACCGGTCATGAACCGCTGTTCGACGGCAAGACGCTGAATGGCTGGGAGCCGATCGGCGATCCGGCCAAGAGCCACTGGGTGGTGAAGGATGGATTGCTGGTGAATGAGGCCAAGGGCGCCAATTTGAGATCCGTTCGCAAGTTTGACGACTTCCGCCTCCACTTCGAGGTAAACTGCCCCGATCACGGCAACAGCGGCTTCTACCTGCGCGGACGTTACGAAATCCAGATCGAATACGAACCCCTGAGCTTCAATCCGCCTGAGCGGCGCATGGGATCCATTTATGGGCGCATCGCGCCTAAGCCCGAGTTGCCGCGCACGCCGGGAGAGTGGGAGACGTTTGATGTAACCCTGGTGGGACGCCCGGTGACCGTTATCCGCAACGGCATCAAAATCATCGACAATGCGGAGATTGAGGGCATCACCGGCGGCGCATTGGACGCTAACGAGGGCGAACCAGGGCCGTTTTACATCCAGGGCGATCACACCGGCGGGCTCAAGTTCCGCAATATTACGGTTTCGGTGCCCAAGAGCTAATCCGCGTGGCGGACTTCATGCGCCGCCGGGGTAGGCGGCGTCGAGCTTGGCGGCCAGAATGAAATCGCTTTCGCTCAGGCCGTCGATCTTGTGCGTATAGATCTTGGCTTCCACACGGCCCCAGCTCAGCAGGAGGTCCGGATGGTGGCCCTCAGTTTCGGCGATCTGAGCCGCGCGGTTCACAAAATCCAGTGCGGACTTAAAGTCAGGAAACGTGAAGGTGCGCAAGAGATGGTGTTCGCCGACCACCTGCCAGGCGGGCAATTGTTGCGCCAGGCTCGCCAGTTCGCGGCCTCTAAGCGGGGGCACTCCTTCGCTGCACGGAACGCAGCGTTTGGCTGCCAGTTCGCACGAGTTCTGATGTTGCATGACCCCTCCTTACCTAAAGGTTAACAGGCGTGCGCCGCGCGCCGCTGCGCGATGGAGGCTTACACTGGGACGCACGATGCCAAACAGTCGGAGGTAGAGCCGTCCTGAGCGGGCACTTGCACCTGAGGGGTATGGTGTGTCACAAGGGGATCGTACATGCTTCCCTCTGCGGAACGGCTTCCTATCCGCACGACGTGCCGGTTTACCCGGTCTTCGCCGGCCGTGTCGAGGTGCAGGTAGTGCGCTTGCCTTCAAACCTGCTGGCTCCGGCGACGAACATCCATGGGGCCGGTCGGCGTGGAGTTGACGACACGGACGTTTCGCATGCCGGCTACACCAGCTACCTGATGGGCGTGGCCTCTGAGCGGCGGTTTACCATTGCTCTCTAAGAAGGCCGCAAGCTGGCGGCGGCGTGACGGCGTGCTCTGCTACTCGCTCTGTTGACGGGAGAGCCATTTGATCGCCGGATCGCGGGTTTCCTTCATCCGCCGGGCGAGCGCTGTTCTGAGATCTGTGGCGATGTTCCCGGAAGCGGCGTCGGCCAGGAGATTGTGCTCCTCGCCCAGATCCGTGCGGATGTCATAAAGCGCCTGCCTTCCGGATTGCCAGACAACCAGCTTGTGTGTGCGCGTGCGAACCAGGCGGTAGGGCTCGACGGCGGGCTGAACGGCGAGGGCCCCCACGCGGGGATCGTCCCAGACGCTGAATCCGTACTCCGGACCTCCGCGTCCGGACCGTAAGGTCTGGGTGAGCGTCCTTCCGGCTAGCGGCGATTGCGGCGCGACGTGGGCGAGGTCTAGCCAGGTGCGCGGCAGATCGATGGATGCCGCAGGCGCATCCAGCACACGTCCGCGCGCCACCCCTCCGCCGGCAACAATCAGCGGAACTCGCACGGACTCCTCCCAGCAGTACACTTTGCCTACCCAGTTGTGCGAGCCGCAGGTGTAGCCGTTATCCCCCAGGAAGAATACCACCGTATTTTCCCAGAGCTTGCGCCGCTCCAGTTCCGCGATCAGGCGGCCGATGGCGTCATCCATGTGGGTAATCACCGAGTAGTACAGGTTCCAGTTGAATTTCATTCCGCCGGGCGGATGCGCGGGAGGAGCGATGGAAGCGGGATCTTTGCCGGCGTAGAGCGCCGTATAGCGCTCCGGGGCGTACCAGGGCGTATGAGGAGCGTTGTAGGCCACCCAGAGCAGGAACGGTTGGGTGCCTGCCTGGGCCAGATAACCTATAGCTGCGTCCGTGAGCAGATCCGTTATCTGACCGGGGGTCTCGGTGAGCTTGCCGTTCAGGCCATGGCACAGTTTTGGGTTTGTGTAAATGCTGCCTCCGCCCGGAAACCAGAGCGGAGCCCGGCTAAAACCGCATTCCTCCGGGCGGTTAGCCACGTGCCACTTGCCTACCAGCACCGTGTCATATCCGCTGCGGCGCAGTTGCTCAACCACGCTTGGTCCCAAGCCTTCGCGGAAGCGGGTCTGGCCATTGCTGATCAGGCCGTTCTGGTAAGTTTCCAGGCCCGAGAGCAGGATGCCCCGGCTGGGCGCGCACTGCGAGGTGCTGATTTGGGCGTTTGAAAAATTCACGCCCCGCGCAGCCAGGCGGTCTAGGTTCGGCGTGTGTATGTGCGGATTTCCAGCGGCGCCGAGGCACTGGTAGTGATGGTCGTCGCTGAGGATGAAAAGGATGTTGGGCCGCTTGCGGTCGGCCGCCATGAGCGGGCCGGCCGCTGAAGCCAGCATTTGACGGCGCGAATAAACGCTTGTCATAGTGTGCTCCTACTTGATTCGCTTCAACCATCCGCGGGGGTTGAACGTCATGCCGAATTTCTCGCGCGAGCTGTCAATGACGAACTCCGGGTGAGAGGCCACGAACTCGCCGACCGCCTCCATGGCGCCGGGGCCGAACCGCGGAAGGATAGGATGGCCGGTGAAAA
>CAYSBM010000094.1:7476-9820 GCA_964429095.1 uncultured Solibacteraceae bacterium
CGGACCGGCCCGTCGCGCCCCCGCGCACCACCCGCCGCGCCTGGCGCGCCGGGGCGCACGGCATCCGCTACGAGGGCGCCTGGCGCCACCATGTGGTGCGCGCAGCTCTGTGTCTCAAGCTGCTCATCTACTCGCCTACCGGCGCCATGGGGCAGGGGCCGAAACGCGGAAGGATAGGATGGCCGTTGAAATGTGTGTCTTCCACTACCAGATAGTTGCCAGGGGAAACCAGCGGGCTGTAAAGAGCAAGCTCTTTGGCGACGTGATCTTTGCGATGATCCGAGTCGAGCGACACCATCACTCGCTCGCCGGGCCGGATGAGCTTGGCAATTCTGGCGGCGGTTTCCTCCGAGACCGAGGAACCCAACAGAAACTGCACGCGCTCGTGGGTGGGTTTGCCAGCGTAATCTTCGATATCCACGGTGATCACGCGGCCGTGCTTTAGCAGATCGAATAAGTGAGCGTAATAAAAGGAGCTGCCGCCTTTGTAGGACCCCATTTCCACCAGCACGTCCGGTCGGGTTTCGAAGAAGATCTCCTGGTAGATCCAGGCGTCGAGCGGACATTTTTGAACCGGCACGCCCATCCAGCGGGTGTTGTTGAAGGTGGTCTCACCGTGGGCATGATACCAGCGGTGGTAGGCGGCAATTACGCGCTCGGGCACGTGCACGTAACGAACGGCAGCCCATGCGCCGGCCGATATGCCGGCGAGCGCGGAGGCCAGTGCGGTTATCACAGCGGCTTTGGTGGTCATATCGACAGATGAACCATTGTATCTACCGGACTACAATATAAGTTTGTCCGGCTGGGATCCCATGAAGAAAGAAATCATTTTGCTGCTTGTATGCGCGCTCGCCATGAATGCCGCTTCGCCAAACAACCCGTTGCTTGAAAAGAACTTTCGGATACCTTTCGACCGGATACAGGCCGCGCACGTAGAACCGGCTATTACACACCTTTTGGCCGAGGCTCAAGCCAGGCGCGAGGCTTACGTTGCCAGCACCGCGCCGCGCACCTACGCCAACACCATGACGGCGCTTGAGGACATCACAGAGGATCTGAGCCAAGCCATGAGTGTTGTCCGGCATCTGGAGGGCGTGGCCACCACGCCCGAATTGAGGGCGGCGGTGACGGCGGTGTTGCCCAAGTATACGGCCTTTGTTTCGAGCATCCCGCTCGACAGCGGCATCTACGCCAAAATCAAGGAATTCGCCGCCACCGATGAGGCCCGGGCGCTCACCGGGCCGCGCAAGCGTTTTCTCACTTGGACGCTGGACGAATTCCGGCGCAACGGCGCCGAACTGGGCGAGAACGAAAAGGCCCGGTTGCGCGCCATCAGCGTGGAACTGAGCAAACTGCGCAAACAGTTCTCCGACAATGTGTTGGATGCGACCAACGCGTTCGAGATTGTGATTAAGGACGAGGCGCTGCTGGCAGGATTGCCTGAGTCGGCGCGTGAAGCCGCCCGCGAAAGCGCCCGGAGCAAACGAGTAGAGGGTTGGAGGTTTACGCTCCAGGAGCCCAGCTTCCGCGCCGTGATGACCTACCTGGACGATGCCGGCATCCGCGAACGCATGTATCGGGCGTACAATACGCGGGCCGCCGGCGGCTCGCGAGACAACGTGTCCATCATGAAACGGATTCTTGAGCTGCGGCGGGAGCGGGCGCGGTTGCTTGGCTATCAGAACTACGCAGACCTAGTGGTGGAAAACCGCATGGCCAAGAGCGGAGCGCGGGTGCGGGAATTTCTTGCGACACTGGATGCCAAGACACGCCCGTTCTACGAAAAGGAGGCGGCTGAGATTCTGGCTTTCCGGCGTTCGCTGGAAGGCCCCGGCGCGCCGCCGCTAGCGCCCTGGGACATCCTGTATTACGCCGAGAAGATGCGCAAGGCGCGCTATGACTTTGACGAAGAGGCCGTACGCCCGTACTTTGCCATGGACAACGTGCTGAAGGGCATGTTTGACCTCGTCCACCGCCTTTACGGGATTACGGTAACCAAAGTGAATGGCGTGCCGGTGTGGAACCCGTCGGTTCAGTATTTTGAAGTGCGCGACATCGATGGCAGCCTGTTAGGCGCTTTCTATGCCGATCTTTACCCCCGTGAAGACAAGCGTGGGGGCGCATGGGCTGGCGGTTTGATTACCGGCGGCCCCATAGACGGCGTCTTCAAGCCGCACTTGGGGACCATCAATGGGAATCTGACGCCCCCGGTTGCGGACAATCCATCCTTGCTCACGCACCGTGACGTCGAGACCCTCTTCCACGAGTTTGTACACCACTAGCACCACGTTTTGAGCCGCGTGCCCGTCAGCGGGCTGAATCATGTAGCTTCGGACTTCGA
>CAYSBM010000095.1:0-472 GCA_964429095.1 uncultured Solibacteraceae bacterium
GCCAAGCGGGATTTCACGATCGGCATCCCGCGCGCCTTCTCGGACCACACGCTCTATCCCCTCTATTCCTGGTTCTTCCATGAGCGCGGCATCAAGACCTTCCTCTCCGAGGAAGTCGCCCACGCGGGCGTGGCGCGCGCCGAGAGCATTCTGGCCGATTACGTTTCGCTGGTGGCCGAAGGCCACCCCTTCTCCCACGGGGACTTGAACAGCTATTTGCGTGTGGTCACCTTGGACCCCGAAGTCAGCCTACGGCGGCTGGTGATTAGCGGCAAGCAGCGCAGCTTCGGCAAGAAGCTTCTCGCCCCCAAGACCATCAACCAGCGCCGTTACGTGGAAGCCATCGAGCGCAACGACTTGGTCTTTGGCATCGGACCGGCCGGGACCGGCAAGACCTACTTGGCCGTGGCCATGGGTGTGGCGGCGTTGATCGGCAAGAAGGTGAGCCGCATTATCCTCACCCGCCCGGCGG
>CAYSBM010000095.1:482-7989 GCA_964429095.1 uncultured Solibacteraceae bacterium
ACCCCTACCTGCGACCCCTTTATGACGCGCTCTACGACATGCTCGAAAGCGATAAAGTGGAACGGCTTCTGGAGCGCGGCACCATTGAGATCGCCCCTATCGCTTTCATGCGCGGCCGCACCCTGAATGACAGCTTCATTATCGCCGACGAGGCGCAGAACGCCACCTGCGAGCAGATGAAGATGATTTTGACCCGGCAGGGCTTTAACTCAAAAATGGTGGTCACGGGCGACGTCACGCAAATTGATCTGCCGCTGGGCAAGCGCAGCGGCCTGCTGGAAGCGGCGGATGTGCTCAAGGATGTGGAAGGCGTCAGTTTCGTGCAGTTCGACGAGCGTGATGTGGTGCGCCACGCGCTGGTCCAACGCATCGTCAAGGCTTACGAAAAGTACCAGGAAGCCAACGGCGCCGGACGCCAGATGAGCCTCCGGCTGGCTGATCCGCCCCTGCCGCCGGCGGGCGGCCCGTCTGGGGACGTCTAGGATCTGCCATGCCGGAAAGCGGCGGCTCGTTGTTGTTTGAACGTGCGCCTCGCGCGCTCGACCGGGCGCGGCTTCGCACCTTTCACAAACGGCTTCAACAGGAAGTCTGCAACGGCTTGCAGTTTACAGTCCTCATCACCGGCGATGAACACTTGCGGCGGTTGAATACGCAGTTTCTTGGACGGGATTACGCGACTGACGTGCTTTCTTTTCCCTGCCGGGATGCTGGAAGTATTGGAGAGATTGCCATCAGCGCCGACCGCGCTCTCGATCAGGCCGCCGAACGCGGTCATTCGCCTTCCGAAGAAATTGCCATCCTGATGCTGCATGGCGCACTGCACCTTATGGGGTTCGACCATGAGACGGACCGCGGGCGGATGGCGCGCGCGGAAACGCGGTGGCGCAAGCGGCTGGGCTTGCCCCCGGCCCTGATTGAACGGACCAGACCGTGACCGCTGCGCTGATCGTGCTCGCAATCCTGTTGACGCTGGCGTTGGCTCTGGCCACGCTGGTGCAGATGTTGTACTTGGAATCGGTGCGCCTGCGCGCCCGTGAGTATCCGGCGCTCGAATTCTTTAAAGAAACCCTGGAGGACGCCATTGGCTTGGACGAGGCTGGCGGAGCGCTGGCGTTTTCCCTGGTCAAACACACCACGCTTTCCTTTATGGGAATCGTGTACCTGGTGGTGGCCAGCCTGGGTGGCGCGTCCTTGTGGCGTTCAATGCTGGAAGCTTCCCTGCTCACCATGCTCACCATGACCATGGCGGGATATGTCCTTCCCCACGTGGTCTACCGGCGCAGCCGTTGCCACTGGCTGCTGCCGCTGGTCCCGCTGCTCAAGGTTATGTCGCTGCCGGCGCGCCCGCTAGGCAAGATGTTGCAGTTTGTGCAGACACTGGCCGATCTGAGCGGCCCCACCGCGGCCGGTGACCAGCCCGTGGACCCCGAAGAGCACCTCGACGCGTTGATCGACGCGGGAGCCGAAGAGGGCATCATCGAAGAAGAAGACCGCAAATTGATCCAGTCGGTCGTGGCTTTTGGCGACAAGACCGTCCGGGAAGTCATGACGCCGCGTCCGAATATCGTGGCATTTCCGGCGGATCGCACTTTGGAAGAACTGCGGCAACTGGTCATCAACGAGCAATACTCCCGCATCCCTGTCTACCAGGGATCCATCGACAATATCACTGGCTTTGTCCATGTCCGGGACATGTTTGAACTGGATCAGAGGGAACGCGAAACGCGTCGTGTGAGCGAACTGGCGCGCTCAATCAAGCTGGTTCCGGAAAGCAAGCCGGTTGATGACTTGTTGCGCGAGATGCAACAAAACGGTGCGCACATGGCTGTGGTCATCGACGAATACGGAAACACGGCTGGCCTGGTCACCTTGGAGGATCTGGTCGAGGAAATCCTGGGCGAAATCCGGGACGAGCACGAGCCGGGGCAGGACCTTCAGCCCGACGAGCGCGGCGGCTATGTGGTAAGCGGCAGTTTCGAGCTGGCGCGTTTGGAAGAACTGGTAGGCTTGCGGACCAACGGCGAAACCGAATCCACCACCATCGGCGGCCTGGTTTGCGAGTGGCTGGGCCATGTGCCCAAAGCGGGCGAGTCGGTCGAACGGGGCGGCGTGCGGGTTGAAGTGCTGGCCAGCAACGAGCTGCGGGTCGAACAGGTGCGCGTATCCAAGATTCACGAGCAAACACATGCATAAATCGGGCTTCGTCTCCATCATTGGGCGCCCCAACGCTGGCAAGTCGACCTTGTTGAACCGCCTGGTCGGCAGCAAAATCGCGATCGTGGCCGATAAGCCGCAAACCACGCGCACTTCCATCCACGGCGTCCTGACGATGGAAGACGCCCAGATCATTTTCGTCGACACCCCCGGCATCCATAAACCAGACACAATCTTCAACCGGCGCATGATGGAGACCGTGCGCGCAGCCATCGACGGACGCGACCTGCTGCTGTATCTGGTGGACGCATCAGCGCCTTTCCAGGCCGCTGAGCGCGAAGCACTGGAGTTGATCGGCGAGACCCAAACGCCGGTGCTGCTGTTGCTCAACAAGGTGGACGCGCTGAAGGAGAAAGCTCTGCTGCTGCCGCTGATCGAACGCTACCGCGAACTAGGGCGTTTTCAGGAGTTCTTGCCCATCTCGGCGTTGCGCGGCGATGGAATTGAGGAACTGAAAACCGCTATCTTGGAGCGGCTGCCCGAAGGGCCGAGATACTTCCCGGAAGACTACCTTACCGATCAGCCCGAACGCTACCTGGCCGCCGAGCTGGTCCGCGAAAAGATCCTGCACTTGACCCGGCAGGAAGTACCGCACTCAGTGGCGGTGCTGGTGGACCGGTTCGAAGAGACGCCCAAAATTACGCACATTGCCGCTACCATCTATGTAGAACGGGAGGGGCAGAAGGCTATTATCATCGGAGCCGGCGGCTCGATGCTCAAACGGATCGGAACGCTGGCCCGGCAAGAGATGGAATTGTTGCTTGGCCGCAAGATCTTCCTGGAGCTGTTCGTCAAAGTACGGCCTAAGTGGCGTGAAAACCCAACCTTCCTAAATGCGATAGACTGGCGGTCAATGGTGGGTATTGAGGAAAACTGATATGCGAAGCACATCAATCGTTCTGGCTATCCTGTTTGCCATTATTACCTGCGCCGCTGTATACGCGGGCCAGCCTTCAGACGACGAAATCTACGACAAAGATCGCATCCGGCTGGCGGGCGACCCCGATGTCAAAGGAAATCAGCTAAACGTCGAGGTCAAAGACGGCGTGGTGACGCTGCGCGGCAAAGTGCCCAGCGAACGCGGCAAGAATAAAGCTTCCAAGCTGGCGCGTAAGGTCAAAGGCGTCAAGAACGTCATCAACGAGTTGATCGTTTCGGCTCATTGAGACGGCTCTCCGGCTATCCGCCGGCCCAGTTCAACCAGCACCTGATCCACGGCTCGCCATTGCTCGGCGGGCGGTTTGCCGGCCGACATGGTCAGCAGATCCTGAAGGCTCGAGCGTTCCGAATTGGGCAGATCGTTCTCCCCGGGCACCATCAGGCTTCGCCAGATCGAGCCCATGCGCTCTTGGTAGACGGCCGCATCTGTGGGCCGCGTGCGGATCTTCCTGACCACCTCGCGGAGGTCTTCACGCAAGGCGGGCAGGATCTTGGCGGCGCGCTCGGCGCGCAAGGATGCCCAGCGCGACTGCGCAATAACCCGGCGCTCAGCTTCCGGCCGCATGACGAAGAAATCGCTCGCGCGCGGCAGCGCGTACCAGTAGGCGGTGCTCGAATAATCATTCGAACGATTGTTCTCCGTCCCGTGTTCGAAGGTCACTCGTATGCGCTCGCGGAAAGGCAGCGAGTCAGCGATGTGGTGGGCGAAAATGGCATTGCCTCCGTAACAACTCGCCGGCCATGCCAGGCCCGCGCTCAGTACCCCTGAGATCGCCCCTGCTCCGGGATGAAACCCGTAGGCATCGTTAAAGTACTCTTCCGTGCCCGTGCCGTGCAGCGCAGGCGGCCAGCTATCTCCGTCGAGGAAAATCATCGGGTCGCCCTCGCCCCACCAGAAAAGCCCGCGGTTAAAAACATTCAGGTTCGTCCCGACATAACGGCCCGCGCCGCGCAGGTCTGCGACGGTGTAGTTATACTCACCGCTCAGGTTGTGGCCGCCCATATTGACCGCCGCAACGTCTTCCCGCCGCCACTTGGCGTGGAAATAGCCTGTGGAGGGGTCCCATCCGCCGAGTTTGCGGTAACGGACGTAGAACTCCATCGCCAACCTCTGGACGCCCTCGTTCACTACGCTAATCCGGCCGCGCCGGGCAAACGGCATGGCGAACCGGCAGTAATAACCCTCCGCCGTCAGTCCCAGGGCCAGCGACCGGTACATCGTGAAGCCGAAAGCGTTGCCGAAAAAGTCGCCCAATGGGCAATCCACGGCGTCCTGCTGGGCGTCGTCCCAGCGTATCTTCAAGAGCGCCGAGCGTAGCACTTCGGGCTGGGGATCCAGCAGTTTGATGCCGAACTGTTCGATGATGGCCGGACCGGCCAAATCAGCCAGCACAGCCTTACCGCCAGGCTCGATCTGCACGGAATCGCGCTTGCCCGCCGGAGCTGCAAATTCGCAACGCCAGGCGGTCAATGCGCGATTGAGCTCCTGCCTCGCCGCCGGCCCCAGGGGCAAGTGAAACGATTGCACCGGCGTGCCTGCTGGGTAGCTGTGGTAGGTGACTTGGTAGTAGAAACCATAGGCGTGGGTTCCCGCCTGGCCCACGGGCAGGATTTCCATGCGCAGCGAGCGCGAGAACGGGATAGGAAAATAGCTGACGAAAGCGCCGCCGTTTGGGCCCACCAGAGGTTGCAGAAACGGATACCGCCGTCCGGAGAAAAAGTCCGCGGCAGGCATGTCCGCCTCCAATGCTCCGTCCACGAAGATGCGCAACCGCCCCAGAGGCCGGGCGGAGTAAAAACGTCGCACCACTCCCGGACCACGTAGATCCGCGATCACGTAGGCGTTGTTCTGGAGCCGCGACGGATCAAACCCGTCCTGGTTGCCGCCTGTTTTGTCCCAGCTCGATTCCATGCGGGTGGCTGCAAAATCGATGTGCGCTAACGTTTCCAAATCGTGGGTCTCGCGCAAGAAGCGCGCCAAATCCATCGGCGCCGCCTCGCCCAGCAGCAGCGCAAACGCGGTTATGCCTACCCATGAAGCCATCACCCCTACAATATGGCCCGGCTACTGGAATCTCTTCAACTCTTCGATCAGCGCATTCAGCCCGCGCCTGCGATAGATTTCGGTGAGGCGCTGTTCTTCGGCCGAAGGCGCAACAGCGCCCAATAGTTCCGCGGCCTCCAGAGCGGTGCGGCTGGGAACCCAAGTGCTTCCACCAGAGAATACCACCTGGCTCACATACCCCTTAATGCCGCTGATGGCGGGAGCCGGGCCAGTGCGGCTGTTGAACCGCAGCGAGATTTCCTGCGCCACCCGCGTGCCTGCGCCGGGAGCCAGCTTCAACTCGGCGGGCATGGCCGCGGCGGGGAAACGGCGTCCTGCCCGGTCCTCGAGGATCCAGCCGATCTCAATGTACTCAATTTCCTGCCGGCTCAGATTGCGGAGCTCCAGCCGCGGCGCGCGCATTTCGTTGCCTACTACCAGAACATCGCCCGAGACGGCCTCAACCGGCGCTCCGTGCAGTCTCAAGAACGCCAGCTTCATCTCCTGCGCGCCCGCTATGGCCGTCGCCCGTCCGCTGCGCGCCATCTGGACGTCCAGGCGCGGCCGTTGCGCCTGGCGCGCCAGGCTCTCCAGTACTTCCTGCCGTAACCCTTCCGCTCCCCGAGCCTCCAACACATTGCGAAAGTACTTGCGGTCCCGCTGGGCCTCCAGTTCCCACGCCGTCATGGTCCGGCGCGAATTCAAACGGTTGGGGCCATAAAAAGAAAGATCGTCAAAAAGAATGCCGTCCAGCCGCACCTCGACCAGCGGTCCCGCGCCGGAGGCCAGCGGCCGCAGCAAGCGCAGGTCTATCCGCACCGGAAACGTCTCGCCGCTGGCCACATTGAGACTCGGCACGGCGACCGACGCCTTGCCGCCCGGGGTCACCTCTTGCGCCAGCACCAGCAAGGTTACCGATCGGATGCGCCTTGCTCCAGCGTTTTTCAGCGAAAGTGAGGTGTGCAGGTCAAGCACCAGAGCGCCGCCTCTGGCGGTGGCGCGCGTCTCACTCCAATCGGCGGTCACCAGCGCCAACGGCGAATCGCTGGGAAAATCCACCTTGATGGATGTGCGGGGATCGATCGCAACCTGCGCCGGGG
This sequence comes from uncultured Solibacteraceae bacterium, assembly GCA_964429095.1. Lineage (GTDB taxonomy): Bacteria > Acidobacteriota > Terriglobia > Bryobacterales > Bryobacteraceae > JAJFUV01. The sequence continues at coordinate 6,780 of CAYSBM010000095.1, forward strand.
CGGCCCAGGCCAGAAACAGCGCTGCCAGTAAACCGTACTCACTGCGCATAAACATTCGTGATGGTGACGTGGCCCGTTTCCGAATCCACGTACCGGGCTCGCAGGGCTCCTTGCATGCTCACCGAGACCGCTACTGGCTCGGATCCCGGATTCAACAGCATTAGAGAACGGTCGTCCTGCTTGAGTTCAATTCCGGTGGGCGTCGCTTCCAAGGTAACGCCTCTCCCGCCATCGGCCGTCAGGATCTCCGGCTGAGGTACGCTCAGCCAAACTCCCACCACAATAATCAGCGCGGCGGACGCCAGTGCCAGTGTGGGATGGCTGGACCAGGCTGGACGGCCGCGCCGAACTCCCGCACAGCGGTCCGCCTCGAGCCCCAAATGTATGTTGGCCTTCATTTCCGCCGCCAGTTGGCCCCAGTTGAGCCCCGGCGGAAGTTCTCCCGCGCACTGGCTCAACCACACCCGGTCCTCGGCGAATGCCCGGCTGGCGGCGCGGCATACCGGGCACCCTTTCAAATGCCGGTTCACCCGTACCCTGGCGAACAGTCCCAGCTCGCCGCCGGCCATCAACGCCAGTTCGGACTCGCTTGGATGTCTCATGCCTTCCTTCTTTCCATGTACCGGCGCATTTTTACGCGCGCATTTGCAATGTGCGACCGCACAGTCGCCTTTGAACAGCCCAGCCGCTTGGCGACTTCCGCCGCCTCAAGTCCTTCCACGTCTCGCAACAGGAGCGCGATGCGCTCCCGCTCGGTCAGCAAGCGCAGCCCATCCTCCAAATAAGCCCTTTTTTCCGAACGCAATACCAGCTCTTCAGGGCTTTCCCCGCGCGGAGAGGCCATCGGCTCGGGAGCTTCGTCAAAGTCCACAAAACTGGCCCGCCCGCGGCGGCGCACGAAGTCAATTGCCGTATTGGTGGCGATGCGGCCCAACCAGTGCGCGGCTTTTTCGGCATCCCGGAGTTGTTCTTCCCGCTGGAGCGCTTTCATGAAGGCCTCCTGCGTGAGATCCTGCGCGTCACAGGGGTTGCCGACTATGCGGTAAATCAGCACAAAAATCCTGCGGAGGTTCTCCGCTATGAACCGCTCCTGCCGCTCCCGCATTTCGAGCAGCGCGCTCTCGCCGGGATTGCACATTGCGGCTTGCCCAGCGTCCCTGCCCGTAACCAGGCGCCCAGCGCGAGGGCCTGCAACCCGCGAGCATGGTCG
>CAYSBM010000095.1:7999-9749 GCA_964429095.1 uncultured Solibacteraceae bacterium
GCTCATTGCGGCATGCGATGCTCCCCAGACGGTACCGATGCGCCCCTCGCCAGGTCCTGCAAACCAGTCGGCTCCGGCAGAACCTCTATAAGCTCTGACGCAGAATCCCGCCAAACGTGGAGGCAGAGTTGAGCGCCGTGGCCGACTTTCATTATGATGCTATTACCCGGCGCAGGATCAAGCCGCTGAATGGGCGCGGCAATAGCCTGCTGGCGGGCTGGGGTGTCAACAATGCGGAAAAATTTTCTAGTTCTGGCCCTACTACTGCCGGCCGTCGCCGAGACCGGCATTCGTGTGGCTAGTTTTCCGGCGGAAGTCAGGACCTTCTACACCACCAAGGATGGCCTGCCTTCCAACGACGTCCGGATTGTGGAGGTCACTAAGGCGGGTACGGTGGTGGCAGTCACCCCTCAAGGCGCTGTGGAGTTCGCCTCCGGAAAGTGGCGCATGGCGCCCTGGCCCAAGCAAGCCGCGCCCACTTCGGGGGAATTTGCCGGCATTGACACCGAGATCCGTCAGATGGCCGCAGGATCCGATGGCCGGCAGGCAGCCGCCACTGCGGCGGGCCTGTTCGAGAGGGCCGCTGGCGGCCGCTGGAAGCGGCTGTACCCTGCCGATGGAACCCGCAGTTGGGCGCCGGTGGATGTGCGCGGCGTGGTTTATGACTCCATAGGACGGCTCTGGTTCGCTTCCCCGCAAGGCGCCGGCTGCCGGGAAAACGAGGACAAGTGGCGTCTCTACGAAGGCCGCGATGGACTGCCCTACAACGATTTCACGACCATGGCGGCAGGACCCCGGAGTGACGTCTGGTTTGGGACCAAAATGGGCGCCATCCATTTTGATGGCCAGAACTGGGAGTACCGGCAAGGTTTGCGCTGGCTGCCCGCCGACAACGTTCGGTCTATCGCCGTCACGGCATCCGGAGATGCTTGGTTCGCCACCCCTAATGGCGTGGGCGTGATCCAACGGGTTCCCATGACGCTGGCCGAGAAAGCCCGGCGCTTTGAAGACCACATCGACAAGCGCTGCCGCCGGACGCCGTACGGTTACGTGCACGGTGTGAATCTGGCGCGCGCAGGAGACCTCAGCCAATGGCGCAACATGGACTCCGACAATGACGGCCTTTGGACCGCCATGTATGGCGCCGGCGAGTGTTTCGCTTGGGCCGCCACCAAAGATCCGGCCGCCAAGCGCCGCGCCAAGATGGCCTTCGAAGCCCTCCGTTTCCTTCAGACCGTGACCCAGGGCGGCATACCTCCGGCGCTGCCCGGCTTTGTGGCGCGCACCATTCTGCCCACCAGCGGGCCCGACCCGAACGCCCACGACTACACGCGCGAAAAGGATGAACGCATGCGCGCCACGCGCGACAAGCTATGGAAGGTCCTGGTCCCCCGCTGGCCACGAAGCGCCGATGGCCAGTGGTACTGGAAAGCCGACACCAGCTCGGACGAACTGGACGGTCATTATTTCTTCTACGCCACTTATTACGACTTGGTGGCCGACACGCCGGAAGAAAAACAACGGGTGCGCGAAGTCGTCGATGCCCTCACCAGCCACTTACTGGATCACAATTTTCAATTGATCGATTGGGATGGCAAGCCCACCCGCTGGGCGGTCTACAATCCCGAGGCGCTCAACGACGGCCCGTTCATCAACGACCGAGGAGTAAATTCGCTGAGCATCCTCAGCTACCTTCGCGTGGCCGAACACATGACTGGCACCCCTAAGTATGCGCGCGCCTACGACGAGC
>CAYSBM010000096.1:0-5366 GCA_964429095.1 uncultured Solibacteraceae bacterium
CAAACATTTGGCGCTCCAGCATCCTGGGGTCGCTCAGATTCACGAAGGTGTCCATGTAAACCACACCGTGTTCCTTGAAAACGTCACCTTCCTTGGTGAAAGCGGCTTTCACGGCTTCCGGTGTGGCGGCCACAGTAGGGCAGGTCCGATTGCCAACTGTGCAAACCAGGTCGCTGGTCAAATCGTCAATGACCGGGAAGAAGATGTAGTCGAGCGGGTTCTTGGCGTGAGCATGGAACAAGAGATTGTGCACATGGGGAATGCCCAACTTGGACGGGAAACACGGGTCGATCGCGCCGCGCTTGGCGCCCTCTTTGTAGAGTTCCTCAGAAGTGTACTCGGAAAAGACTAGGTTCTGCGGTTGCAAACCCAGTGAAACAAAGTATCCCGTGAAAAAAGGCGCTGTCGAATACATATTCAGCACCCGCGGCATACCGATGCGCAGCTTCGCGCGACGCTTGATCAGCGCGGCCCGCCGCTTCTGGGCCGGAGTGAAGCAGTAGCAGGGCCCGGCATCCGCCACGTTGGCTGTGTCTGGAATGCGAAATGCGGCGCGGGCGGCGCTCTCAGCGAAGTTGGGGTTGGCTTCCTTCAGACGGTCTAATTCGCTCTTGATGCGCTTCATGTGGCCGACGTCCTCCACCGTGCCTTTCTCGCAGGTGGCGATGATGAGACGTTGCGCACCCTCTTCGAGCGGCACCTTGGAAGTGGCCGGCTGAATGGCGGAGATAAGCGGCGTCTTTACGTCAATGAAGGTGCGCAGGCAGTTATTCTTGCAAAAGTAGCAACGGGTGTCCTCGCTCCGGGTGGTCTTGTAGCTGCTCTTCCGGACGGCCGTCATGCCGATAAAGGACGTGCTGCGGCCCCGCTCGTACAAGCGAGCGGCTTCCAGCGCAGCGCCGATGGCGCCCGCCTCGCCGCAATACTCGTGCACGATGACTTCCGCCTTTACATCTTTGCCCTTGAAGCGCGCTTCAATGAAGTCCACCTGCGCTTTTACCGCGGCGAGATTGTACTGCGTGCCACCCTGCAATAGGAAACGCCTTCCTATGGCGGCCAGATTCGGAATTTGCGACACGTAGAGCCAGATGTTCTTGGGCAAGACGCTGCACAGCCCGGCCATGATTTCCTCGGCCCGCCAGCCCTGCCGCTGGAAGTCCACAATGTCGGATTGCATGAACACGGCGCAGCCGTAGCCGAAGGTGGGGAAACTGTGGGCTGAAAAGGCCACGTCGGCGAACTTTTCCACAGGCACGCCGAATCCTTGCGCCGTGGATTGCAGGAAGTAGCCGTTGCCGGCTGAGCACTGGGTGTTGAGCCTGAAATCCTTTACCCGGCCGTTTTTCAAGATGATGATCTTGATGTCCTGCCCGCCGACATCACAGATGACATCCACATCCTTGTAGAAATGCAGCCCGGCCTCAGTATGGGCCACTGTTTCGACCACCGCGGCGTCGGCGCCGATGACATCTTTGAGGATATCTTTGGCGTAGCCTGTGGTGCCGACACCGAGGACGGTGAGCCTGGCGCCCTGCTCGAGGACCTGGTCTTCGAGTTTGCCCAGAACCTCCTTGGTGTCCTCGATGGGGTTGCCCTTGGAGAGTTGGTAAGTCTTGAGTAAGAGCGTACGCTGGCGGTCGTTGGCCAGCAGGACGGCTTTGGTTGAAGTGGAGCCGCCATCCAGCCCCAGAAACCCCTCCACCACCTGACCGGGCCGGAACCGCGCGGGCGCATAGGGCCGGCGGCGGTAACGTTGCTTGAAGGCATTCAGTTCTTCCTCACTGGCCGCCAGGCCGCCGCCGCTGGAAATCGCCTTCGCCGCTTTCTCCTGTTCGCGGCCATGCTCGACGTACCACTGAAGTTTTTCCCACCCCCGGTAGCACCCTACGCAGTCTTCCTCATCTTTCCCAAACTCGATAGCCCCGATCGCGGCGAAATACTGCGCGTTTTGTGGCGTCTGGATCAGATCCTCCGGCGCCACGTCCGCAGGCAGCGGAAAGTTTCGTTCCTTCCAGATCTTGGGAATGTTGTGTTTCCAGCACTCGCGCATGCCCCGTATGTAGGTATTCGGGCCGCCGAGCAGCAGCACGACCGGACGCAGTGTGTTGCCGCGAGTGAGCACGGAAAGGTTTTGCATCACAATGGCTTCAAACAGCGACGCCATCAGCTCATCCGGCGGCACTCCCGCCTTCTGCAAGCCATTGATATCGGTTTCGGCGAACACGCCGCATTTGCCGGCCACCCGGTGCAACCGCAAACCCTCATACCCCATGTCGCACAACTGCTCGGGCGGAATGCGCAACTTGGCGTTGATCTTGTCGATCACCGCGCCCGTCCCGCCGGCGCATTTGTCGTTCATCGAAGGCAGCTTCTTTTTGCGGCCGGACTCCGGGTCTGGCTTGAAAATTATGATCTTGGCGTCCTGGCCCCCTAGTTCGATCACCGATCCGCATTCGGGGTGCAACTTTTCGACCGCCAGAGAAACCGCGTTGACCTCTTGCACAAACTTGGCGCCGGTGTATTGCGCCAGAGCATTGCCGCCGGATCCGGTGATAAAGATGCGCGTACGGTCCACCTTGAAACCCACAACCTCGGCTTCAATCCTCTGGAGGAATTCGAGCGCTTTCTCGGGCTGCTTGGTGTCATGCCGCTGGTAGTCGCGCCAGAGAATCTCGTCGGAAGCCGCATCAGCCACAACGGCCTTGACCGTCGTCGAGCCGATGTCCATGCCGATCATGAAGCTGCGTTCTCTCATGCGCGCACCTACGCCGCCCGCCGGTGGTTCTCGCGCCGCATGCAATCGGCAATATGCAGCACCATATTGGCGGCGCTTCCCACCACGCCGGCCGTGTGCGGAATGGGGTACATCGGACGTTTCATTTCGGGATGCCGGTCCAGGTAAGCGCGGCAGGCTTCCAGCGTCAACCCGGTCCTTTCCAGGCACTGTTGGAGCTCGCGTTTGGCCTTGGCCTTGGCCTCGCCGAGCGCCATCTGCACCCGGCTGTGTGCGTTGATCTCGCCTTCGCCCGAAGTTTCCACTGGCAGATAGATGATGTCTTTGAAGTGAGAGATCACCGCGGCCTGCGCTCCGTCGGATTGTGTGGAAGGCATGCAGCCGAACGGCTTGAGCGACAGGACCATGTGAGCCAGGTCTTTGTTGGAGTAATAGATATTCTTGGCGACCTCGAGATGGCCCTCGCCGCCGCCCGAACGCGAGTTATAGTAGGGATGTCCAAGGCGCTGGAGCTCATACTGATTGGCCAGATGGTGAGCAATGCCGCCCAGAGCCTCGACAATGCGGTGGTATTCCCGGCGGAAGATCGCCTCGGCCAGCTTGAGACGCGCAACTTTCTTGCGGTAGCTTAGCTCCACCAACGCCCGCGGGCCCAGCTTCCAAAGCGGCGGCGGAACTGCGCCCCTTTCCAAGCCCTTGCGGTCCCTATATTTCTGAACCACTTGGTGAATCATATAGGTGATCCAGGTGCCGATCGGCTCCACCAGCACCTGGGCGCCCTCACGCTCCAGAAAGCGGAACATGTTGAAGTTGCCATCGCCTTCGGTGGTCTGAGCCCAGAACTCGCCGGTGATTTTCACAATGGGCTTCACGCGCAACCTGTCCAGCTCAATGGCGTCGAAGTCCCGCCGGCATTCGTTGAGCACCCGCGTGTACTCGTCGCTGGTGAGTTGGTTGAGAAACTTGCCGAGGTACTCTGCTGTCGAGGCAAACCGGCCCAGGCGCGCGCGCAGCCCCGGTCTAAGAGTCCAGGGCGAGCGGGTCCGGAAAACCTCGCATAACCGCTCGATGGAGTTCTTCAGCGCCTGGTCGGTCCGGCCGGCTTCGGTTTCGTATGGCCGCGTGGCATAGGCGACTTCGTTTAGCACATCGCCGCAGTTCATGGCGTTGAGAATGGCCAGAAAGAAATCGGGGTTCATTTCCAGGCCGGCCTCGGCGTCGGACTGGCTAAGCCCTCCGGATTGCTGGAAAATCAGCACGCGAAACCCTTCGAAACCCGAATTGCGCAAGGCCAGGCGGTATTCGGATTCGTACATCCCGAAACGGCAGGGGCCGCAGGCGCCGGCAGTGAAGAAAACGAACTTGTCCAGGATTTCTTGCTTGCTCCAGCCTTGGGCCTCTAGCCGCTGGAGGTATTGGACCAAGTTGCCGACGGTGAAATAGGTTGGGTTGCATTGACCGTTGTTGCCGAACTCCTTGCCGGTCTGGAAAGCGGCGACGTTGGGCGTGGGAAGCGGCTCGGCCTTATAGCCCAATCCCTCCAGGGCTGCTTGAATCAGCCGTTCATGTTTCCAGGTGAGGCCTCCGAACAGCAACGTAGTGTGCGCCCGCTGCGACCGGGTAAATGGCCTTTCAACAGGACGTCTGAAATGCCGCACCGCGTTGCCGGCAATACCCGCTTCGCGCTCCAGGCGTCTGCGTTCGGCCTCCAGGCTCCGTCCGGTCAGCTCGTCCACACTAACCAGACCCATAGCTTCCGGCATGGACTTGTTTCTCCCTCTGAGTTCGCTGTTGAGGCTCAATGCGCCTCTGATAGATCCAGTCTGAGGGGAAACCGGGTTTTATTTCAAAACAAACCCATTGAACGGCGAATTTCCGCATTCAGCCGCGTTCTGGTCCGGCCGAAGCGGATCAGCGGGCCGGTGCAGGCCTGGCTATTGGAAATCCCGGACGCCACGGGAGACGTCCTTGATGGCCTGAAGAATGGCGAGCGGATGCTCGGGCGGGCAATCGTACGCCACCACCCCGCAACCCATTAGAAAACCAGGATGATCGTGAAACTGCGACAGGATTTCCATGGCTTGCGCGCGGATGGCCGAGACCGGACCGCCGTGCACCAGCCGGGCGTCCACGTTGGCCCGCACCGGAACGTGCGCCGCCAGTGCTTTCTCACACCACAGCGCCAGATTCGCGGGGCGGTCGCTCAAAAACTGCGTGGCGCCGGTGGCGATCAAGTCGTCGATGATGGGCGTCGTGTTGCCGCCTATGATCAAGGGCAGGTAACGGCCGCCGGCGGCCTTCAACTCCGGAATGACCACGTCGCGGTACAGCGGTTTGAGGAACTGCCGGAACACGCGCGGGGAGGCGATCTGCGGCGTGGCCTGAGAATCAAAGATGATGGGCTCCACCCCGCGGGCCAAGAAGGCCTTGCTGAAGACAATGGTGACCTGCGCGCAGAAGGCCAGCAGCTTCTCCACCCATTCGGGCTCTTCAACCGACGCCATCAGCAGCTTCTCCACTCCCCTGATGATGGCGACATTATTCTTCGTTACGATGTTGGCGCCCATGCGGAGCAATTCCGGCACGTGTTTAAAACGGTTGTCAAACACGCTCTCGGCGATGATGCTGGTGC
>CAYSBM010000096.1:5376-9717 GCA_964429095.1 uncultured Solibacteraceae bacterium
CCTTCTCCACTCCCATGAGCGAAGCCGCCATAGAAAACGGGCCGGTCACTGCGCCCCGCAAGATCATTTCCGCGCCCAACTCACGCCCCAGCCGCTCGGCTACCTCAAGATAGACCGGCATGCGGCCGTCTCTTGAAGGATCGGGCACACCCAGCCGATCCAGGCCGGCCGGACCTGTTATCAAAGGCTCCACGATCGCCGGCACTTCATTCGAGTCCTCGAAATACACCACCTTGCAGCCCAGCGCCTCGGCTTCCACGTTGTAAACGTCGATGCCGATCACCAGCATGTCGGCGTCGTAAATTTCGGCCTCCCGCTTCAGTCCGGCGTATAAGTATTCGGCGTTGCGGCAGATCTGGGAAGGCGACTTGCCGATCAACGCGCCCTTGTGCTCGTAAATCGCAGGCACAAAAGGAATGCGGTCGGCCTTCTCCAGCCGGTATACGGCCTCCACTCGTTGGCGTTTGGTCATGTTAGAAATGATTCTACTCGATTGCGATCGAGTATGGCTCCATGCGTATGGTCTTTGTTCCATCCAAACGCACGGCCGCCGGCCGGTCGTCGTAGTTGAGCAGCGCGAGAGAACCATCCGGGAGCGCGGTCCAATAGACCTCGTTCGAGCTTTGCAAACGCAGCCCGCGCTGGATGGCCGGATGCAGGTTCTTGAGACCGCGCAGCGTTTCAGCTACGAAGGAAATGTAGTGGCGCGGGGGTTCGGCGTAGCCGGTGAAAAAGATGACCCGCCCTTTGCCCGTCCGGCCGTCCTTCCATGTTTGTGCGAGCGAGGAATCGCCTTCCGGGGTGTGCAACAGCCCTTCCCTGGATTGCTGGAGCAAGGGGTAAATGACCAGACCGCCGGAATGCACCCACTGGCTGATCTTCTCGATGACACCTTTCTCAGCAACCGTTCCCCAGAGAAACACCAGCACCTTGTAACGGTCCAGCGCTCCGTCGAGGATCATCTGCTCACTGGCGTAGTCGAAGTCCGTCCTCGCCCGCAAAGCCTGGACGCGCTCAAAGAAAGCCGACGCCAGGCGGTAGCGCAGCACATCGTCGCTCAGCTTGTTGGCCGTATCCGGATAAAAAACTGCGATTTCAGCGGCCGGCTTGACGCGCCTGTCAAGCAGCGGCGCGTACTTCACCCACAACTGTGGCGCCTGATCGTTGGCGGTGATGTTGCCGCCGTAATAGAACAGGTGGTCGGCGCCGTTGGCCAGGGTGTTGTAAAGCCGGGCCATCACTCCGCGCGCGCTGCCAAAGCCGGCGGGCTCATATCCCAGCTTGGCGCCGTAGAAACGCGCCGCCGAACTGGCCATGCGCGTGGTCGCGAAGTTGTTCAGATAGCTGTCATTTTCATTGGTGAGGCGTATGCCGCCTTTCAATTTCGCCATACTCTTGGCCTGCGCCGTGTAATCGGTTCCAATAGGCACCGCGCCCCAGCCCCCACTGGACTGGTAAATGGAGGCATCCGGCAGCGCCTGGCGCGCCCACACGGCCCATTTCTCGCACCAGTCGCTCATGGCGTCCATATACCAGGTCCCGAAGTCCACCCTCATGCGCGGGCTCTGGGCGGTTTCCGGCAAGAACGTGCGCACTTGGTCGAAAGAGGAATAGCGGGTTTGCCAGGCTTCATTCAGAGCCGCAAGGCTTCCGTAGCGCGACCGGACCCAGCCGCGAAACACCAGGATTGCATCGGGATCGCCCGCCCAGTAACCGATGTGGGTATGAATCTGTCCCCAGCGGTATCCCCAGTTGCCGGTAGCCGGGTATTGCGCCTCACCGTAATTGGCGCTGGGCCCTAAGCGCACTCCGAGCAAAGATTTCCGCTTGCCATAGTGCTTGCCGAATTCAGCCAGGAACCGGCGGACATACTTCACCTGCTTGTCGTTAAAGATGGTGGGAATGTCGATCTTGATGCCGTGTTCCAGGCATACGTAGCCGTCCAACTCGCCCGAGGCATGGATCCAGTCCGGCAACGCATACGCCGAACCGACAATCAGAAGCGGGAACCAGCCCAAACCGTTGCGCTCCATTTCATCAACTACGGCGTCATAGAAACTCCAGTCGAATACGCCCGGGGAGCGTTCGACGAAAGCCCACTTGACGTAGCTTTCAACGCCGTTGAAACCCAGGGCGCGCACCAGGGGTAACGTCTCGCGCAACGTGGCCAAGGCCTGCGGCAGGCCGTCCAGCGTGCGGGCATCCGCGCCGGAAGCCATCACCAGGTCAATATGGCGGGCCAGTTTCACGGCCGGCTCCACCTTGGGCGCGGCAACGCGCGGGGGCTCTGTATCCACGATGCGGATAGCGTGGACACTATCCAAGCCGTTCACTTCAAAATCGGCGCCACCCGCATAGGTATGGTTGAACGCCCCCGGCTGGATCTCGAACACCGCCTCGCGGAAAGTTGAGGTGTTCAACCTGGCAATGCCCCATTGTGCTAGGGGTTTGACACTTCCAGCAACACTAACAAGGCCGTAGCCGCTGTCGAAATAGGTGACCACCAGCCAAGCCCGGGCAGCAACGGGCTTATCCACCCGCACCAGCAAGCGGGCGCGCCGGTAATAATCTTGCACGGGCGTGACGACCGCTACGCTCCGGCCGCCGCGCGCCGCCATGGTCCAAGAGGCGTTTTCGCCCCGCACCAGCGAGATGCCCTTCGACGGCGGCGTACGGCCGGCCTGCCAGGAGGCCAGATCCGCAGCCATGACCGGAAGCGCAACCAGGATCAAAGACAGTAATACCCTCCTCATACTCATGGCAGTTTACATGAACGGGGCCGCAACTGGAAGCGGTTACGGCCCCGCCTCACTGTTTCGAAGCAAATGCTACCAGATCAACCGCACGCCCATCTGCATAGTGCGGTTGCCGAAAGCGTTGGTGACCTTGCCAAATTGGGTATTGGAGAGCTCCAGCGTCGGAATGCTCCAGGTGTGGTGGTTGAACAGATTGTAGCTCTCCCAACGGAATTCCCCGCGGAAACTCTCTTTGACAGTGAAAGCGCGGGTGAGCGCGGTATTCTCGCGGATGATCGGCCAAGAGCGGGCCGCCCCGTTCAGGCGCGGCGCATTGCCGAACGGGTCCACCGCCGGGTTGGTCCGGCGGCTGAATGCGGAAGCGTCCAGCATGAGGCTCTTGTCCGGGTCAAAACTGGAGTTCACCGCCGAGGTGTACCAGTTGTTGGTGAGCACGTTGGGCCGCGGCGTACCGGCGTACAGGTTGTTGCTGTAAGCTGTGTCGGTCACCCCCAAGGGGTAGCCGCTATTGGCAAAAGCGAACATGGCTATGTTCCACTCTCCAACAATCCAGCGCAACGCGCCGCTATTGGCCCACCGTCTGCCCTTGCCGAACGGCAGGTCATAGCTCATCGTGAGTTTGAACTGATGTGGCAGGTCGAGCGCGCCGTAGGACTTCTCCAAGCGCCGGTTGAGGTTGTTCTGCGCCGCCCCGAAACCGATGCCAGCCCCAATCGCTACCCCCGGCAAGGCCATGTCAGCGTCAGTCAACTGTTTGGACCAGGTGTGGCTGGCCACCATGCTCAGTCCATGCGACAGCCGCTTGGTCACCTTGATGATCAGCGCATTGTAGGTGGAATTGCCGTTGTACTGTTGCCAGCTACCGCCGCCAAGGCTGGTGTACTGCGGGAACATGCGCAAAGACTGGCCTAATGTGGCGCTCTTCTTCATAAGGCTCACAAAGTTCTCAAAAGGAGGCTTAAAGCCCAGCGCCACCACGGCCGGATCCGTAATCTGCTTGTTCAACGTGGTTCCCAGGTAAGCGTACTTGGGGTCGATCTGCATGTAATTCACGCGGTTCGAGGCCAGGTATGTGCCCTTGGTTCCGGTGTAGGTAAGATCCAAAACGAGATGGCCCGGCAAAGCGCGTGATACCGCGAAGTTCCAAGTGGTGGAAGTGGGCAAGTGCTTGAGGTCGTCCAGGAAATACCACAGCCCGTAAGCCGTGCCGGCGTTGTAGGCAGGGTTGATGAACGGCGCCGGAGTCCAGGCGGGCCAGCCATCGTCCCAATAGAAGGCCGGCGTGACCCCATTGTCGGCTGTCTGCCAGACTGGCGCGGCCTGGAAGCCATCGTTGCCCCCCATCATTTTGTAGTTCGAATAGAACATCCCGAACCCGGCGCGGATGATGGTTTCTTTGGCGATCTGGTACGCCAGGCCGGCACGCGGGCCGTAGCCCTTTTGCGTGTCGTAATAGTTGCGCTTGTTCTCCCGGCCGGCTCCGAAGCCCAAAAAGCGTACGCCCCCGGGATAACCGTTGGCCGCCGGATTGGGCAACGTGGGATCGAAGTACCTCCACTGGATGTATTTGTCGTAGAGCGGCGGG
>CAYSBM010000097.1:0-2052 GCA_964429095.1 uncultured Solibacteraceae bacterium
GCGGGGACCGGCGATGCGGTGGCTAGTTTCCTGATGGGGGTGGGCAGCGCCTCGATTGACGTTTTGGCGCTGCCGGCGCGGCAAAGCATCAGCACGGCGTTTTTCGTCCAGGACGATATCAGCGTGACCGCGAAGTTGAAGCTGAACCTGGGCTTGCGCTGGGACTACACGGGGCCCATGACCGACCGCTACAATGCCATGACCGGCAAGTTCGATCCGGATGCGGTGAGCCCGCTGGCTGCGGCGGTCAAGAACGCCCCGGGCGCTTCCAACTGCCCGGCGTGTGCGAATCTGCGGGGAGGATTGACCTTCCCCGCTGTTGGCGGTCAACCCCGGAACGTGTATGATGCGACTTACAAGAATTTTGGCCCGCGCGCCGGATTCGCTTACGCATTAAACAACAAGACAGCGTTGCGCGGCGGCTTCGGCATGTTCTATGGGCCGATCTGGTATGATCCAGGCCAACCGGCCGGCTATAGCCAGACGACTACCTCGGTCCTGTTTGATTCCAACCAGGTTCCCCTCAACCTGATTGACAATCCGTTCCCCACCGGACTGTTGAAGCCCACCGGCGCAAGTCTGGGCCTGGCGACCAACATTGGGTCCAGCGTGAGCTTTGTGGATCCGCATACGCGCGAGCCGCGTTCTTACCAGGCCAGCTTCGAGATCCAGCGCGAACTGCCCTGGAGCACGCTGCTCAGCGTGGGCTACACCTACAACAAAGTTGACCGTTTGCCGGTCAACCAGGCGCTCAACTTTGTTCCGGAATCCCTGTTTGTGAAAGGCGCAGCGGTGCTGAACCAGCAGGTGGACAATCCATTTGCCGGATTGGCGCCCGGCTATGCTTTGAACCAAGCTAAGACCTCCTATGGTTCCCTGCAAGTGCAGTTCCCACAGTTTCCTGGTGGAGTGACAAAGATGAACGCGCCGATCGGTGACTCGCGCTACGACGGCATGCAGTTGCAGGCCACCAAACGGTTCAGCCACGGCGTCAGCATGAGCGTGGCTTATACCATCTCAAAGAAACTCGGCCACTACGGCTACCAGAACTCGTTCGACAATTTCCTGGAGAAGCGTGTGGACGAGTATGACATACCGCAGGCTCTGGTGTTGAACGGCGCTTGGGAAATGCCATGGGGTAAGAAGCGCTGGATGTGGACCGACATGCCCGGCTGGCTGGACCACATCATCGGCGGCTGGCAAATCAACTGGATGATCCGCCGCCTATACCTTGAACACCGATCCCTACCGGCCGCGGCGCTGGTACACAATGACCGGACGCTTGCGGGAACCGCCCACGCACAGCTTTGACCTGGGCATCATGAAGAATTTCCGGATCACCGAGCGGGTGAAGTTCCAGTTCATCAACAACTGGATCAACGCCACCAACACGCCGCAGTGGTTCGGTTCGACGGGAACCTGCAATAGCGCGTCGAAGTCCTGCTTCGGCCAGATTGCGGGCTTCCAAAATCAATCCAATTATCCGCGCCAGATTCAGTTCGCTGGGCGGGTCACATTCTGAGTTAGGTTAGAAAAGGGGCTCCGTTGAGGCGGAGCCCCTTAGCATTGCAGGGGGTGGGAGATGAACAGAGCAATGACAACCGTGCTGTTGCTACTGCTCGGTGCGGCCCTGCTGTTTGGGCAAGGGGCCGCCTTGGGAACCATTAGCGGACGCGTTACCGATCCATCCGATGCTCCGATTCCAGGGGCGACGGTCACGGTGACGAACCTATTAACCGGAGCGAAATACAGCGCTGCCACCACGGCTGATGGCTTCTACACCGTACGCTTCCTTCAGCCGGGCAATTACACGGTGGAGGTGGTGCAACAAGGGTTTCAGAAAGCCATCCAACCTAACGTCGTTGTGGTGGCGGCGTCGAATCCCACGGTGAACCTGAGGTTAGCTCTAGGGTCGGTCTCCGAAGCGGTGACGGTCAGCGAGCGGGTTAGCTTGGTGGAGTTTGAAAATGCCGACCGGGGCGGTGAGATCGACCAGGTCCGCACGCTGTATACGCCGCCCGTTCAGCGGGTGGTGATAAGTATCCTACCCAG
>CAYSBM010000097.1:2062-3494 GCA_964429095.1 uncultured Solibacteraceae bacterium
GCTATGGACGACATAACTTCGGCCTGAATCCGACCCAGGAATCCACCGCCTTGGTGTAGTTGATCACCTACGCTTACAGCGCTGAATACGGCAACACCACCGGAGGCGTGATCAACGTAACAACCAAAGCTGGGACCAATCAGTATCACGGAGAGCTGTATACCTTTATCCGAAACACTGCGCTCAACGCTAACCACTTCGAGCGCAACCGGCTAGGCCAGCCGCGCACCCGCCTGGTTTACAACACCTATGGAGGGATCGTGACCGGGCGCATCCTCCGTGACAAGCTTTTCGGCACCTTCAAGTACCAAACCAGTAAGAGTAATGACGTGAAGAGCTTCTCCGGCTATGTGCCGACGCAAAAGGAACGGGATGGCGATTTCACCTCGACATTCTACCTTAAGAGCGGAGTGCCAACGCAGGGCACGATCTACGACCCATTCACCACGAAGCAAGATCCCGCGACAGGGAAGTATTACCGGGCGCCGGTACCCGGCAACGTGATACCGGCCAGCCGAATTAACCCGGTTGCCAAGGCATTCTGGAAATATATTCCACTGCCGAACACCACAGGCGGCGGGCTGGAGGTGAAGGCTACTAACTATGTGGCGGCCAGCGGGTCGCTCGCCAACAAAGACTACGTTGAATACATGCCGCGCGTTGACTGGAACGTCAGCGAGAAGACTAAGCTGATGTTCCGGCACATCCGCACGGACTACAAGGAGTTTCCGGTCGAGTATTACGGCACGGCGGCGGAAGTGAATACTGGCTACCCTTTTATCCGCGCCAACCACAACGCGGTGTTCGACTGGACGCAAACGTTGTCACCGTCCAGCGTCCTGAATTTCCGGCTGGGTATGGAGCGCTACGTGACGGGCCAGTTGGAATTACCCCGCACACGAGCCACGCCGGCGGACTTGGGTTTCAGCCCCACTTTTCAGAGCCAGGCAGCCAAAGCTTTGCCGGTATTCCGGATGGGTGGAACCAACATCGGCGGCAGCGACACCTTCATGGGGGGCGGAGCTCCGGCGGGAAGTTATGCGCCCGACCAGGTGAATAACCTCGATGTAACCTGGTCAAAGAACCTGGGCCGGCAAACTTTAAAAGTCGGTGGCCAGCTCCGCTTGGAGCGGATCTACTTTTTCAACGGTGGCAACGATGCCGGCTCTTTCAGCTTTAGCAGACTACAAACCAGCCTGGATCCGGATGTGCAGGTGCTGGGCCAGGGCGACGAAACGGCCAGCTTCCTGTTCGGTGTGGGCAGCGGTTCGATCGATCTGAACGCCTCGGCTTCGCGCCAGTCGCTTTACAGCACCATTTTCGTCCAGGATGACATCAAGCTGACACCGAAGTTGACAGTGAACCTGGGCTTGCGATGGGACCGGACGGGTGGGCTCACGGAGCGTTTCAATGCCATGCCGGGCGCATTCGG
>CAYSBM010000097.1:3504-9714 GCA_964429095.1 uncultured Solibacteraceae bacterium
CAGCCCTCTGGCGAGCCAAGTGAAGAACGCAGCGGGCGCCCAATACTGCCCGGCGTGCGCCAACCTTAAGGGAGGGTTGACGTTCCCAGGCGTTGGGGGGAAGCCGCGCAACGTGTACGCTCCCGGCAATAAGGACTTCGGCCCGCGAATTGCAGGCGCGTATGCGATCAATGATAAGACCGCCATCCGGGCCGGCTGGGGCGTCTTTTATGGTCCCATCTATTACGATCCAGGGTTGACCGGTTTCAGTCAATCGACTCCCTGGGTGGTCTATGACGCTAACCGGCTACCGCTTAACTTGCTCGACAATCCGTTTCCCACGGGTATTATTCAACCGGTGGGCGCCAAGCTCGGCCTGGCGACAAACATAGGGTCGAGTATCTCTTATGTGGACCCGAACACGCGCACACCCCGCGCGCGGCAGTTCAGTTTTGAGATCCAACGGGAAGTGTACTGGAACATGCGGGTAAGCATCGGATACGTAAACAACATTGTGAACCGGTTGCCGGTGAACAAGAGTTTGAATGCGCTCACCGAGCAGCAGTTCACGCAAGGGGCAACGTACCTGAATACGAAGTACCCGAACCCGTTCGCGGGTCTGGTGCCCGGTTATGCGCTGAATCAAAGCACCATCGCCAACTCGAACTTGATCGTGCCTTACCCGCAATTCCCGGGTGGGGTGACGCTTTCCAACACGCCTATAGGCTGGTCACGTTACGATTCGCTGCAAATTTACGTTGTAAAGCGGATGACTCAGGGCATCAGCTTCAGTCTGGCCTACACGGCTTCGAAAAAGCTGGAGAAATTGGGTTATCAATATCCTGCGGATGACTTCCTGGAGAAGCGCCTCAGCCCGCTCGATTTCCCACAGATTCTAGTGCCGAACTTCGCCGTCGAACTGCCCTTCGGCAAGGGGCACTGGCTGTTGCCCAATCTACCCGGCTGGGCGGACCGGCTGGTCAATGGCTGGCAAGCCAACGGCATTATCCGCATCCAGAGCGGCAAGGTGATCGAGATGGCGTCGAACGCTATTCCGACTGGCGCGGACCCCAACGCGGTGCCGGGTGGGCAAAGGCTGGATCAGTGGATCAATCCCGCGGCGTTTATCGCCAATACAGACGCATATCGGCCGCGGCGGTGGCCTATTGTTCTGCCGAATTTGCGGCATCCGCCGATCCATCGCTTCGATTTGGGTTTGGTGAAGAAGACGCGCATTGCCGAGCGGTACATGTTTGAACTGCAAGCCCAGGCGACTAATGCGATGAATACGCCCGAGTGGTACGACTCACTGAACGGTAGCAATCCGACATCGGCGACCTTCGGCAATATCGGCGGCGTGAAAGGTCTTACCAATTACCCGCGCCAAATCATTCTTAGCGGCAAGATCACATTTTAGGCAAGGAAAGGAAAGAGGGGCAGGCCGGGCGCCTGCCCCCGAGCGACAATGCGTAAGAGTCTAGTTTGTGGGTGGTTTTTTGTTTTTGCGTCGGCGCTCGCCGCAGAGAGCGTCTCCACAGGAGTTTTGGCTGCGCGCTGGCACAATGCCGGCTTTGATGGGGACGACAGTTACAATGCCGTCACGGCGGCCAGCGACGGCAAGATCTACTATGTCATTAGCGCTCATAAGATAGATGTGGGCGCTCAAATGTTTTCCTACGATCCGGCCACGGGCAGAGTTAGCCGTGTGGCCGATCTGACGGAGGCCTGCGGTGAGAAGGGGCTTAAAGCCGTGCCTCAAGGCAAGAGCCACGTTAATTTCTATGAGCATAAAGGTAAGCTGTACTTTGCAACGCATTTAGGTTATTACCAAGTTGTAGATGGCAAGGAAATGGTGGGCGTTCCTCCGCCGGGATACAAGCCGTATCCGGGCGGTCATTTTTTGGCCTACGATATGGCCACAGGCAGGATCGAGGACTTGTGCAAGGCCCCGGACGGCGAAGGTATCATTTCCCTGGCCATGGATACGCGCCGGGAGCGCTTGTACGCTTTGACCTGGCCCAGGGCCCATTTCCTGATGTACGACCTGAGGACGAAGCAGTTGAAGGATTTTGGGCTGACTGCGGGGTTGGGAGAAAAGGGGGAGGGCGACAGTTTTCGCGTGGTGTGCCGCTCGATTGCAGTCGATCCGGTGTTGGGAACGGTGTTTTTCAGCGATTCAACGGGACACATCTGGCGCTATGGCTGGGCCAGGCAAGACAAAGAACTGCAAACGATTCCCGGTTGCAGTCTGAGGCGGCCGATTCTGGGATGTTGGGACCCGAACAAGGCGGGCCACATGGGTTACAATTGGCGGCAGACGGTGTGGTATGACGCGGGCAAAGTCTTTTACGGAACGCACGGCAGCACGGGCTACTTGTTCCGCTTTGATCCGCGCGGCGGCTTAATTGACATTGTAAGCAGAATCGCATCTTATAAGTCGATCGCCAGCGGCCAATACGACGAATTTCCATACGGTTATCTGGGGTTAACGCTGGGGCCGGATGGCCACACGCTGTACTTTCTCACCGGCACACCCAAAGGGGAGGAGATCCGCTTTGTCACCTACGACATTCCGGCGGGCAAATATATTGATCACGGGGCTCTGGCTCTAGATGATGGGCGCAGGCCCACGTGGGCGCAAGCCATCGCAGTGGGACGGGATAAGCGCATTTATACGGTGTCGAAGATTGTGGAAAACGGCAAACTCAAGGTCGATCTTCTCAGCTTCGCTGACCCCCTCGAGACTCTTCCAGCGCCTGAGCCAAAGTATGAACTGGCAATAAGCTGGCTAAATCCCCAGGGAATGCCGCACCAGTTACGGGAAGCTCATTCGCTGTGTTTTGACCGGGATGGGAATCTCTTGTTGGTGGATAGCGTGGCTTCCCGGGTACACAGGTTCACGCCGCAGGGCAAATGGTTGTCGGAGATCGGCTTGGGGCCGGGAAGCGGACCGGGCCAGTTCAACGCTCCGCGCGACGCACGCGTGGCGCCGTGGGGCGAAATCTTCGTATCGGACGCCAACAATTACCGGATCCAGGTGTTTGATGCGCAGGGAAAATTCTTGCGCATGTTCGGTAGTAAGGGCCGCGGTCCCGGACAATTCCTGCGGGCGCACGGGCTCGAATTCTCTCCCGACGGCTCCAGACTGTACATCGTGGACGTGGACAATAACCGAGTGAGCGTATTCGAGCCAAAGGAAGGCAAGTTGCTGTTCATGTTTGGCAAGAAAGGTGAAGGTCCCGGCGAGTTCCGCGATGCGCACGGCATAGGAGTGGAGCCAAATGGCGACGTGATCGTGTCGGCGTATTACGGACCTGCCCAGCGGTTCAACTCCGAAGGAAAGTTTCTGTTCGACTTTGCTCCGGCGGGCTTCCGCGGTTGGTATCATTTCCACAGCATGACAACCGATAAGAAGGGCAATACATACCTGGCTGCAAGGCACCAGGACGGAAGCAATGCGATTGTGGTGTATGACAACCGCGGTGCTTATGTAACGGCGTGGGCGGCGATGACGGCCGAGGGTGAGCAAGGGGTCAAAACTGCCGCTGTGAATGCCAATGGCGACGTGTATTTGGCAGTTGAAAGCCGGACGAAACACGGCGTACAGGTGTTCCGGAGAAAGGCGTGAAATCTTTGACCGTGTTATTGCTTGCTGTCTGGGTAGCGGCTGGCGGCGACTACCGGCTGGTTTCCAGTTGGAGCGTGGAGGGCGAAGGTCCGGGCCAGTTGCGCGGCGCGCACGGGATCACAATCGACGGCAACGGTGACCTCATTATCACCGGCAATAAAACTCACCGCGTGAAGCGTTACACCCCCGCGGGCGGTTTTCTAGCGGAAATCGGCTCGGGGCCGGGCGAGGGTCCGGGTCAGTTTAACGGGCCTCGAGATGCCGTCTGTTGGTCGGGGAAGATTTACGTGGCCGACGGATTTAACTGCCGCATCCAGGTTTTCGACAACCAGGGTAAGTTTCTGAGGATGTTCGGCCGGAAGGGGAAGGCCCCCGGGGAGTTACTCCGGCCGCATGCCTTAGCTTTCGACCTTGCAGGCCGGCTCTTCATCGCTGACGTCGATAATAGCCGGATCGCGGTATACGACGAAGAAGGAAACCATATCACAAGCTGGGGAAAGGCCGGGACGGCGCCAGGCGATTTTCATGCGCCGCACGGCTTAGGCGTAGATCCGCGCGGAGACGTGGTTGTTTCGAACTACTACGGTCCGGTGCAGAAGTTCACGCCGCAAGGCAAGCTGCTGGCTGAATTCGGCGCTTTTACAGCCGAGAGCGGCTTGTTGAGCTATCACAGCATGTGTCTGGACAGGGAAGGCAATATTTACATCACCACGCGCGACAAGCAGCGGCGCTCCAGCATCACAAAGTACGCCAACAACGGAAAGTTGCTCACGCAGTGGTACCTGCCTGAGCCGCGGCAGCTTGTGGAGGATGTAGCGGTAGATTCCATCGGCCGTGTTTTTGTAACCTATCAAACCCGGGGGGATTCGGGAGTGCATGTTTTTCAACAACCGTGACGGCGGGCGCACCTGCTGGTGGGGTTTTTGTCTGGCGTTCTGCTTAATAGTTGCAGGTTGCGGGCGAAGGGAGAAGGCCCCGCTTGACTATGTGGATCCCAACATAGGCGGCATCGGGTATCTGTTGCAGCCTGCACTGCCGCACGTGCAAGTGCCGTACGGCATGGCTCGGCTGGCCCCCATAACCACGCCGGGGGTGAAGGACCGCTATCTTGCCGACAAGATTTATGGATTTCGGGCTGGCGCGTCCCTGATCATGCCGGTTACTGGGCCGGTGGAGATGGAGCCGGACCGCTTCGCTTCGCCCTATGACCATGATCTTGAGCGGGTGACGCCTTATTCCTACAAGGCCCTACTGGAGAAATACGACATACAAGTTGAGTACTCGCCTTCGGCAACCGCAGCGTATTACCGCTTCACTTTCCCCGTGGACTCCGATGTGCATGTGCTGTTCAGGATGGTGAGAAATCCCGCTTTCGAGGTGCGCGCGCCGGACGTGGTGGCGGGCGAGGAAGATCCGCCTTATGGACCGCGCGTTTACTACCATGCGAGGTTTTCCAAGCCCTTCAGCGGCCACCACGCCTGGCAAGGCGCTCCGGCCGGAGCGGTTGTCGACTTCGGCCGGTCGAGCCAGCCGCAGCGGGTCGACGTAAAGGTGGGATTCTCCCTGATTGGCGTTGAGCAGGCCAGACTGAACGCCGAGCGTGAAATGCCCGGGTGGAGTTTGGAGGCGGTGCAGGAGAAAGCGCGCCAAGCCTGGGAGCGGGAATTCGCCAAGATCGAGGTGAAGGGAGGGACCGAACAGCAGCGCGCAATCTTCTACAGCGCGCTGTACCGCACGATGGGCCGGCCCACCAACCTGGACGAAGGCGGCAAGTATTACAGCGGCGCGGACCGGCAGGTGCACGCTTCCGGGGGACACTGGTTTTACACAGTAAGTAACTTATGGGGCAGTTATCGCTCGCTGCACCCGCTGCAACTGCTTCTCGATTCACGGCGGCAACTCGACTTTGTACGAAGCTTTATCCGGGTTTATGAGCAATCCGGCTGGATGCTCGGCTATGGGCGCAGCGGCATGATCGGGCATCACATGACGGCGCTGATCGCCGACACATATTTCAAGGGCTATCGCGATTTTGATCTGGCGAAGGCGTACGAAGGGCTGCGCAAGAACCGGATGGAAGCGACGATGATTCCGTGGCGGCGCGGTCCGGCGACGGTGCTCGACAGGTTCTATTACGAGAAAGGCTTTTTCCCGGCGTTGAAGCCCGGCGAGAAGGAAACCGTGCCGGAGGTGGATGGATTCGAGCGGCGGCAGGCGGTTTCGGTCACTCTGGAGGCGGCTTATGACGACTGGTGCCTGGCGCAACTGGCCAAAGAGCTGGGCAAGCATAGCGACTACGAGTATTTCATGAAGCGGGCGCAGAACTACCGCAATGTCTTTAACGAGCGGACAGGATTCATGGCGCCCAAATCCGCTGACGGCAACTGGATCGAGCCTTTCGACCCGAAGTGGGGCGGGGGACAAGGCGGACGGGACTATTTTACGGAGATGAACTCCTGGATTTATACCTGGCACGTGCAGCAGGATGTTGAGGATCTGATACGGTTGATGGGCGGGCGCGAGAGATTCACCGCGAAGCTGGACCAGCTATTTCGTGAGCAGTACGGAGGGCTTCAGGAAGGCGCGAAGTTCGTTTTTCTACG
>CAYSBM010000098.1:0-5279 GCA_964429095.1 uncultured Solibacteraceae bacterium
CTGAACAGTGTCTCGGCGTGGGCCAGTCCTACACGAGCTATCTGGCGCAATTCCGCAGCACGTTCAACGACAACCCTTCGCCCGGCAACAAGGAAGGCGGCTTAAGCACCATCCTGGAAAAGTCCCTGGGCGCGGCGGCCAAAGGCGGATCGGGACCATTGATGGACGCCTACGGCTACGCCGAGCGCGTGACCGCTCCGGGTCTGGTGTTCATGTCCACGCCGGGTTACGATCCGGTTTCGCTTACCGGACTGGCCGCCGGCGGAGTGAACCTGATCGCCTTCACGACAGGCCGGGGTAGCGCTATCGGCTTTCCTACCGTCCCGGTGGTCAAAATCTCGAGCAACACCCGCATCTGGCAGGCCATGCGAGACAACATCGACCTGAACGCGGGCCGCATCGCCGATGGTGAGCTCTCTGTCCCTGAGATGGGACAGGCGATTCTCGATTGCCTGATCCGGACCGCTTCCGGCCAACGGACCGCCAGTGAACGCTGGGGACACAGCGAGTTCGTGCCATGGCGCATTGGACCTTTCACGTGAGGATAATAAGACTTATGCGTTCGCTTGTTGTTCGACTGGCGGCCGGATTCTTGGTGGCCGCCATCTGGTTCAGCCTGGCGCAAAGCCGCCCTGGTCCCGCCGCCAGGCAGAAATCCGCTCCGGCGGCTAGACCCAAGAGCGCCCTGGATAAGGCCACGCTGGAGGCTTACGTGCGCCACTTGTTTCTTTGGGGACCGCCGGTGAAGATCGAAGTGCGCGATCCAAAGCCCGCGCCGATTCCCGGCTTTCTTGAAGTCCTGGTGCACGCCTCGGCTGGCGACGCCACGCAGGACGAGACTTTCTACGTCTCCAAGGACGGGCAAAAGATCGTGCGCGGCGAGATTTTTGACATCAAAGATAATCCTTTCCGGCGCGATCTCGACATGCTGAAAACGGAAGGCCAGCCCAGCCTGGGAACCCCCGGCGCCCCCGTGGTGTTGGTGATGTTCAGCGACTTCCAATGTCCGTTCTGCAAAGAAGAAGCCAAGATGCTCCGGCAGAACTTGCTGAGCGCTTATCCCAAAGAGGTCCGTCTGTATTTCAAGGATTTCCCTCTGGAGCAGATTCACCCTTGGGCCAAGACCGCCGCCATTGCCGGCCGCTGCATTTTTCGCCAGAACCCGGCCGCTTTCTGGAACTACTACGACTGGATCTTCGAGCATCAAAGCGAGATCACTGCCGACAACGTCAAGACCAAGCTGATCCAATACGCCTCCAGCCCGGGTTCGCAGGTCGAACCGTTGCAGTTCTCACAGTGTCTGGAGACCCGCGCCACGCTGGCCGAAGTCGAAAATAACGTGGCCGAGGCGCGCCAGTTGAGGATCAATTCCATTCCTACGCTCTTCATCAATGGCCGCCGCCTGGTGGGCAATTACAGTTGGACGGCGATCCGCCAGGCGATTGATTACGAAATCGACTATCAGAAGACAGCGCGTAACGCCGGCGAACAACCTTGCTGCGAATTAAAGATCCCCTCGCCGGTGAATCGCTAGGCGGCGTTCCACGGTGAAGACCCTTCGCATCGCCGCCTGGACTGCCTGTTGTCTTCTGGCGGCTCAGACACCGGTTTCGGCGCCGGCAATCGATTCAGGACGATTCCTGGCGCACGTCCAATACCTAGCCAGCGAACCGCTGAAGGGGCGCGGCAATGGGACGCCGGAGCTGGAAGCCGCGGCGCGCTACATTGCACGCCAGTTCTGCGCACAAGGTTTGGCGCCGGCATGGGGCGCCAGCTATCTACAGCCGTTTGAAGTCAGGGTCTGTCCTGAGGTGGGGGTGGCCAATCGTTTGCGCTGGAGGGACGGAGCAAACCACGGAGAGCTTCAGGTGGGAACCGGTTTTCAGCCGTTGAATTTTTCCTCCTCGGCGCACGTCTCCGGCGGCTTGGTGTTCGCCGGCTACGGCATCACCGCCCCCGAGTATGGCTACGATGACTACGCAGGCATTGACGTGGCGCGGCGTCTGGTCATCGTGCTGCGCCACGAGCCGCGGGAGTTTTCCGAGCAAACGGCGTTTGCCGGGCGCACCTATACCGTGCATTCTCAACTACCCTGGAAAGCGGCCAATGCCCGGGCGCATGGCGCTGCCGCTGTGCTCTATGTCAACGACACGCCCAACCATCCCGGCGCGGGAGACGACTTTGAGTCGTTCGGCCGCAACGTAGCCCCTGGTGGCGCGGGCATTCCGTTTGTCCAGGTTCAGGCAGAAGTTGTGGAGCGCTGGCTGTCGGCATCGGGCCGGAGTCTGAAGGATCTCACCGCGGCCATCGACCGGGATCTGAAGCCGCATAGCTTTGCTCTGCCATCGGCCTTCGAAGTGGAACTAGAGACCGAAATCCGAGGCCGGCCGCAACCGGTCTACAATGTGGCGGCATACCGCAAAGGGACTACCAGCGAGTATGTGATCATCGGGGCGCACTATGACCACATCGGTTATGGTGAGCAGTTTTCCATGGAATCCTCGGCGGTGGGCAAGGTGCATTACGGCGCCGACGACAACGCCTCGGGGACCGCGGGGTTGATCGAGTTGGGGCGTACTCTGGCGGCCGGACCCGCTCTGAAACGCGGCTTCCTGCTGTTGGCCTTCGCAGGCGAAGAACTGGGATTACTCGGCTCCAGCCACTGGGTCCGCAATCCCGGTGTGCCGCTGGAAAAGGCCATAGCCATGATCAACCTGGACATGATCGGCCGCATTCGAGGCCGCCGCATCCAGGTGTGCGGCGGCCCGGGCGAGTCCATCCGTAAGACCTTGAAGCTGCTGAGCGCACGCTACGGCTTCCACCTGGAATATGCCGAACCGCCCGGCTACAGCGCCAGTGACCATTCGGCGTTCGCAGCCAGGCCCATGCCGGCCATCTTGTTCTTCTCCGGGTTGCATGCGGATTATCACACCCCAGGCGACACCTGGGATAAGATCGACGCTGCGGCCTCGGCGCAGCTACTGGAGATGACCGCAGATCTTGCCCGGCGGCTAGCCGCGGCCCGCCGTCCGGGCGAGCCAGACTAATCTCGGACGCCAAACTCGCCGATAAGGGCATAGAAGAGCCGGACGATCCCGGGAGAGCCGCCCGGAGAGTCGGCTTTGTGCGAAAATGGCCATTCCTGTGGGCAATCTTGAACAGGCGACATTGCCGGCGGATCGGATCTGGACGTTGCCGCCTTTGATCCTTCACCCATTCGCCGACGCCTCCGGACCAGGCAAATTGGTGGAGAGTTCCAGAGCCAGCCTGATGCTGGATGGTTTGCTGCCGACCGAACACAGCCAGGAGGAACTTTCCCGCCGCGTGCTGGAAGGAAGATTTTACGAAATCCGCATGCTGTACTATGTCGGCAAGGATCTGGCCCGGTGGATAGACCAATGCGCCGACTTTGCCAGCCGTGACCCGGTCTTGCGCGCCTGTGGCTTGCGCCGGCAGAGCTTCGCAGCCTTGTTAGTGGAAACGCCGCCCGCAGCGGTGCAGCAAAAGCTGCGGCAATGGGGCGTGGTGGATTTCAGGGCCATTTTTACCCGCGCTTTGGGCTTGAACGCGGTCTTTAGCCGCGTGCCGGACCGCAACGACCTCAACGACGAGTTTCTGCGCCATTACTACCGTTACGCCGACCACCTGTTTGCTTGCAGCCAGAGTCTCAGCCCCTTCACCGCGGCGCCCGAACGCAACTTTCACTTCGAGCTGTTTGCTTCGGGAGAGTATTCTCGGATGCTCGAGCGCGAGTGGGAAGACGGCGAGATTCACTAGCCAGGCTCACTGCTCAACGCCAAGCCCAGCCGTCGAACGCCCGGTATCCCGGTGATCCCTTGGGCTGTTCAGGGTGCCGGGCGCCTCCACACCGCCTGGAATGGCTCTTGGCCTCGCACTTGTCGCCCGCCTTGCCGCCCGTAGCCGGCTTGCCACCCACCGGAAGTCCTCGTTGGCATATGAATCTTTTGCCAGGGCTGGTATGGTAGCTGTAGGGAGGCAAATCGAGATGCTCGGAAATCGAAAGCGCGCCTTGATTCCAACCATGTTGTTGTGCGCCGCGATGCCTGGCCTAGCGCAACTGCCGCAATTCAAACCCGGGTTCAATCTCTTCTCCAAGGAGCAAGACATTCAACTGGGCAAGGAGGCGGCCGCCGAAGTCGAAAAGCAGGCTGAAGTAGTCAACAACCAGGAGTTGACCAACTACATCGCTTCCATCGGGAAAAAGCTGGCGGCGCAGCCGCAAGCTGACAACTACCCCTATACGTTCAAAGTGGTTAACGACAAGAGCATCAATGCCTTCGCCCTACCCGGCGGGCCGGCTTTCGTACATACCGGTCTCATAGCCGCAGTAGACAATGAGGCGCAACTGGCCGGCGTGCTGGCCCACGAAATCGCGCATGTGGCCTTGCGGCACGGCACGAACCAGGTGAGCAAAGCCAATCTGATTCAATTGCCCGTCCTGCTGGCCAGCAAGAGCATGGGCACGGGAATCCTGGGACAACTCGGACAATTGGGGGTCGGTTTGGGGGCGAACTCCTTGCTGTTGAAGTTTTCGCGTACGGCCGAAACCCAGGCGGATCTGCTGGGCGCGCAGATCGCGGCCCAAGCTGGCTATAACCCCGCCGAAATGGCCCGCTTTTTCGAAAAGCTGGAGGCCGCCGGCGGTTCGCGCGGGCTCCAATTTCTTTCCGACCATCCTAATCCCGGCAACCGCATGAAAGCCATTCAAGACCTGATTCGGCAACTGCCACAAAGAAGTTACGCGGGCGACAGCGGCCAGTTGCCACGCATCAAGTCTCTAGTGGCCGGATTGCCGGCCCCCAGGAAGACTCTGGCACAGGCACAGGCGCAGCCTTCGTCTGCCCCGCAGGGCGGCGCCACTCCGGCCGCGTCCGGGCTCTCCATACCGGCCAGCCGGCCGAGCAACCGCATGCAGCAGTTTCAGGGGCAACAGTTCCGTATTTCCTACCCCGACAACTGGAGGGCAACTCCCAGCCAGGATAACTCCAGCGTGACCTTTGCTCCGCCCTCAGGCGTCCAGCCCGGCCAAAACGGGCAGAGCGTGGGCTACGGAACCATCGCCGCCTACTACCGGCCGCAGACGGCCAACGCCAGCCTCTGGCAGGCGACCGACGAACTGGTGGCGCAACTGCGCGCGGGCGATCCCAGTATGAGAGCGGGCCGGGAAATGCCTCGGGAAATCCGCGTGGGCGGCAAGAACGGCATCGTCACTACGCTGTACACCAATTCAATTTTTCCGGGCCAAGTCGAACTGGACC
>CAYSBM010000098.1:5289-9578 GCA_964429095.1 uncultured Solibacteraceae bacterium
GCAGCGCGCGCGAGAGCGAACGCGCCTACGGGGATCCGGTTTTCGACCAGATGCTGCGTTCGATCCAATTCTTCTTCTGAAGCCGGGGCGCGCTATCCGGTCATTTTCTGCCCCATGGCGATGGCGTTCACCGTCAATAGCAGGTTTCTGAGCGTTTCTTCGCGCGGATCAGCTCTCCAGAGGCGGAGCAGCCGCACCTGTTCCTCGTGCAGGCGCAGCAGAGCCTGGCGCCGCAGTTCAATTGCCAGCATCAGGCGGGGGCGGCGGGCCTCGCTTGGGCTGCCGAACAACTCATCAATGCGGTCACGGGTGAGCTGGTACTCGGCCAGGATCTCTCTCAGGAAGGTTTCGCGGATGGAAGCATCCTGCACCAGGCTGGCGTAAAGCCGCATGATGTCCGGGTTGGCCATCAGCAGAGCGGCGCCGACGTTTTGCAGCAGATACTCCAAAAACGGCCAGCCTCGAATCTGACCGCACAACTGGCTCCAATCCTGGGGGTGTTCCAACCGCAGCCATTCCAGCGCCGTCCCTACGCCGTACCAGCCTGGCAGATGGAAACGCGCCTGGCTCCAACTGAAGACCCAGGGAATCGCGCGCAGATCTTCGATGGTCTGCTTGCCGCTGCGGTGCGCGGGACGCGAGCCGATGCGCGTACGCTCGATGGCGTCGATGGGCGTAGCTTGCCGGAAAAAAGTGACAAAGCCCTGCCGCTCTACCAAACGCCGGTAAGCCCGAAAGCTCTGCTGGACCACGGCAGGCCATACCTGTTCCAACGGATGCGGCGGCTGCTCCCAGTTCTCGTGCAAGAGGGTTGTGCGGGTGACGCCGGCCAACAACCGCTCCAAAAGATAATAGGCCCAAACGCGCATGGCCACGCCAGCACTTCGCCCGGCTCGGCGAAGCTCAGAAGCCCCATGAGTGAGCCGCCCGGCAGGGCCTCCAGAACCGCGGGATTGGGTCCGGCTCCGCGGCCAACGGTCCCCCCCCGGCCATGGAAAAAGGCCAGCCTCACACCCCGCGCGCGGGCCAGCCTGGCGAGGGCGCCTTCGGCGCAGTGGATACCCCAATGACTGGCCAGGATGCCTCCGTCTTTATTGCTGTCGCTGTAGCCGAGCATCACCACCAGCTCCCGGGCGCTGCTGGCGCGGCCGCACCGGTCGAGATGCTCGAAGGTCCGCCGGGTCACCGGATGATCCAGAAATGCGGCTAGAATAGCTTCGCTGCGTTCCAGATCGTGGATCGTCTCAAACAGCGGCGTGACAGGAATCTCGGCCGCTAAGCCGCCCCGCGTCTCCACCAGCAGGCCGCCCTCCCGCATGAGCAGATAAACGGCCGCCAAATCGGCGACGCTCCGAGTCTGGCTTACGATGAGGGGCCCGATTCCGTCAGCCGAATACCGGTCCATATGCGCACGCAGAGCGCGAAACAGTCCTACGGCATGGCCCGCTTCATCGCTCAGGCGCATGTGCGGGCCGGTGAAAGGCCGCGGCGTCTGCAACTCGCGGTTGAGAAACTCGATACGCTCGTCTTCGCTCCACTCAGAATAATTCCAGTGAGCAAAACCCGCCGCGCGCAACAACCCTTCCACTGCGCGATCATGATAAGCGCTGTTCTGCCGGATATCGAGCGTAGCCAGATGAAAACCGAACACGCGCGCCTGGGCTGAAAGCGGGCGCACATCCATGTCGGCGGTTTCGAGAGCCCCGGCTTCGTGCAGCGATTCTTCCAGGAGCGCCAGGTCCTCCAGTAACTCACTGGGCGACCGGTACCCCCCGCCTTGGCCCCCACTCTCATCCACCTTCGCCAGCCGCACAAGCATCAGGTTGACGTATTGCCGCCATGGCTCGCCGGGATTGCGGGCCAAAGCCGCCTGCGCGCTTTCACCCACCAGACGGGACATTTCATGGATGCGTTGGTGCAGTTTTCGGGGCCGGCGGCCCGGCGGTTCGCCCAGGCTTAACTGCGCCGCCAGGCGCCTCAAGCGGTCTTCGATCACCTGGAGGGCGCCGCGCCGCAAACGCAGCAACCCCTGGCTGGTGACTTCCGGAGTCACAAACGGATGGCCGTCGCGGTCGCCGCCCACCCAACTGCCAAACCGTAATTGGGGCAGCCGCGGCGGCCTGCTATGGAACGTGATCTGCCAGATATGCTGAAACCTCTGATCGAGCAGTTCCACCACGTCCGGAAACACCTGCTCCATGTAGTAAAGCGTGTTGCGAAATTCGCTTTCCACGCTGGGCTGTTCCAGGATAATCTCGCCGGTGCGCCACAGGCGTTCCAGCGCGGCTTTCAGCCGCCGTTCAAAAATGGACAACTCGACGCTGGTGAAGTGCCGCGAATCGCGCTCCACCAACATCAGATAGATGGCGCGGTGGTGCTCGAGAACCGTGGCCCGTTTGGCTTCGGTGGGGTGCGCGGTCAGCACCGGTTCCACGGAAATCTTTTCCAGCGTGCGGCGCAGGGCTGTTTCATCGAAACCTCGTTCGACCAGATCGGCCAGGTTGTAAAGCCATAACCCTCGTTCCCCTTCCCCTCTGCGCGGCCCTTCGGCGCGGCGCCGGAACTGGTTGGCGGTGTTCTCCTCGACAATGTTCAGCAGTTGAAAAGCGATCGAGAGAGCCTGGCAGTGGCGCGGGCTAAGCGGGACGGATGCCGCCGCAGCGGCGCCGAAACAGGCGTCCAGAAAGTCGGCCAGATCTCCGTCGCCGTCCCCCCGAAGGGTGTGGCAGAACAAACCCCGCAAGTACTCGAAATCGGCGGTCCATTTCGCGAACCCTTCCTGTCTGTAGTCGGCATGAACCATGCTCAACGGCCTCCCTCCTCCACAGGCAGCGGGCCAACGAATCGCGTAACTTCCTCGACTACGCCGTCAGGCAGCGACAACCTCAATCTTACGTCCACCTCCGCGGTGCGGCGCGCGTAGGTGGCGCCGCCCGAAAGTAAATGTTCCCGGTCCAGGGGAATCCGGACAGGTTCACCGCCTTCGCGGATTTCCAAGGTTGCGCTTTGAGCATGGAGAACCGGCGCCGCCGCCCGGTCCCATTCGATGCGCAGTTGCCCTTGCTGCTCGTAAGCCCGCAGCGAGAGCGATGGCGAGCCGCGCGCCGGCTCAAAAAGCGGCCGGGCGGCGTATCCCAACCAAAAGGCGGCCAAGCACAACACTGCCCCGGCCACCCATCTTCTCCTGCGGCTGCGCCTGGGCTCCAGGCGCTTGAGAAATTCACCCAATTTCTCCTCCGCGCCGCCGCCGTCCTCCGGCGCCAGGATGCGCACCGGAGCAGCAGGCTGGAGGTCAGGCGCACGGCCCGGCGTTTTGCCGGGCATGGGCAATTGGTCTTCCGCGGACCTTGGAGCGGGCGTCCCCGTGGGCGATGGGACGAAAACGGCAGCGCTTGATGAGCCGCTTGACTCCCGAGCAGACCCGGCAGCCGCCGCCGCGCGAGCCGCCTTCGTGGGCAACACTTCAAACTCCTGGTAACTTGATTCCGCGTGAATCGCGCCATCTGGAGCGCGGAAGAAAAAGCCCGCCATGACCGGTCCGAACTTCTCCGGGTGCAGCACCAGAGCCACCTGCCAGGGGTGGGGGAAAAATCGGTTGTAGACCGCCAAGTCTTCTTCCGACAGATGGATCCCGCCACGGGTGTGGGAGTGGTACCAACCAAGCACCTGCATGCCGTCGGGCGCATCCTGCCGGGCCCTGAGCAGGCGTTGTAAAGCTGCAAGATCATTTTCCGACAGGGCAAAAGACGGACCGCGGGCATGCTCGCACTCGATGGGTCGCTGCGACTCGATCCTGAGACGCCGGTCTGAACGCGTCCCCAGCAGCAGGCCGCCTACCTCAATACCGCCCCGCGAGAGCCGGTGCAGCCCTTCCACTACCAGCGCCCGAATGTGGTCCATCACCGCGCACGAGTATTCAATGATGGGCGAACCTTCGCCCGCGCACCAACGCTGATATCCTTGCGGCGTGACGTCCGGCATTTGGTCAATGGCGCCTCTATCATGCTATCCGAAGCATTGCCTCGAAGGCATCCGTGTTGGATGATAAAGAGAGAATATGGGTGGTTCCCAGACGGGGTTCGAACGGTCGCTTTACACTCTGGCGAATGCCTTTCAGTTGGCGGGTGACTCCATACGCGCCCGGAAATTGCGCAGCTTTTTGACTCTTTTGGGGGTAATTATCGGCGTGGGCAGTGTGGTGCTGGTGGGCGCCGCCCTCGAGGGGTTGGGACTATACGCGGAACAGAGCTCGTCGAATATTTTCGGCAGCGATAGCTACCTGCTAGCCC
>CAYSBM010000099.1:0-9455 GCA_964429095.1 uncultured Solibacteraceae bacterium
CACCCACCACACCGCAGTGGCCCTCGACCACGCAACGCCAACAGGAGTCAACCATGCCGGGTTACGAGCGCACCATTTACGTTTCCGGCAAGGTTCTCATGCCGGACGGAACCCCTCCACCGGAAGCGATCGTGATCGAGATGATCTGCCAGGGTTACAACCGGCCTCAGGGATATACGGATTCGAAAGGGCGATTTAGCTTCCAGCTTGGCGCTAATCAGACCATGATTGCCGACGCCAGCTCCTCCAGCGGAGGGCCCTTTGGCTCGCGCGGTCCGGGAAGCGATCCTTGGACTTCCACCTCGGCAGCCTCCATGAACCGGACGGGGATCGATGAGCGCGCGCTGTCTTCGTGTGAGCTCCGCGCCGTTCTGCCCGGTTACCGCTCCGACCCCGTTCAGCTGGCCGGGCGCCGCGTCATGGACAATCCGGACGTGGGCACGATCATCCTGCGCCCGCTGAGTAACGCCGAGGGCAGCACCATCAGCATGACCAGCCTTCTGGCGCCCAAGGACGCCAAGAAAGCTTTCGATAAGGGGCGCCAGGCCGCGCGAAAGAAGAAATGGGAAGAGGCGCGCGCCCAACTGGAGAAGGCCGTCGCTCTGTACCCGAAGTACGCATCGGCGTGGTACGAACTGGGGACGGTTTATGAGCAGAACCAGCAGCCGGCTGAGGCGCGCAAAGCCTACGAGCAATCGCTGGCCGCCGACGCCAAGTTCGTCAACCCCTACCTGCGGCTGGCCCTCCTGGCAGCCGCCGAGCGGAAGTGGCAGGAAGTGGCCGATACCACTGAACGCATCCTGAAACTCAACCCCGTGGACTTCCCCAACGCTTTCTTTTTCAACGCGGTGGCCAACTACAACATGCAGAAAATGGATGCCGCTGAAAGAAGCGCCCGCGAGGCGGTGAAGCTGGATACCGAGCACCGCATTCCGCGCGCTCACCATTTGCTGGGCCTGATCCTTGCTGACAAGCGGGACTTGAACGGCGCACGCCAATACATGTCGAATTACTTGAAATTCGCCCCCGAAGCTCCTGACGCCGAAGCCGTGCGGCAAGGCTTGGCCAAGATCGATCAGGAACTGGCGGCGCAGAATCCCGCCGCCCCCGCACCGCGACCTTGAGCCGTCAAGACGCCAGTTTTCTGGCGCGCCACACTGTTTGGGAGAACACTTCCAATAACATGGCGTGAGTGAGCCGGCCGGTGAGGGTGTTCTGCTGGCTGGGATGATAGGAACTCACCAAAAGGGGTTGTCTCTCTTGGGTCCGGTAGAGATGGTTGTGCCCGAACTCGAAGGCGCCGCGCCGTGCATCCAACCCGCGGTCTCGCAATACGGACAGGTAGACATCGAAGGCGATGCGCCCCAGCGTTACAACCACCTGGACGTTGTCCAGCAAGTCAATTTCGCGTTCCAGGTAGCGGCGGCAGGCGGCCAGTTCTTCGCGCGAGGGCTTGTTGCCGGGCGGCGCGCACCGTGCCACAGCGGTGATGTAGGCTCCACGTAAGACCATGCCGTCCTCGCGCGAAAAGCTCTTTGGTTGAGAAGCAAAACCGGCCTCGTGCAGCACCTGGTAAAGGAAATCTCCCGAGCGGTCGCCGGTGACCAGGCGCCCGGGGCGGTTGGCGCCGTGCGCGCCGGGGGCTAACCCTATGCTCAACAACCAGGCGGCCGGATCGCCGAATGACGGTACGGGTTTGCCCCAATACTCCCAGTCACGGTAGGCGCGGCGTTTCAAGCGGGCCACCATCCGGCAGTGCGCCACCAGGCGCGGGCAGCGCCGGCAACCGATGACTTTCTGTTGCAACAGTTCCAGTTTGGTCGGCATGGCCCGGCGGGTCTTGACCAATAGGTTATCATTGCCAGGACGAGGTGGCCCCATGAAGACATCGTGGATTTTGTTGGTTACCGCCTGGGCGCCGGCATACGCCCTGGCAGCAGGCAGCTACATTGTACGCGACGGCAAGGCCCAGGCCGTGATCGTAAGCCAGCAACCGGATTCTTTCGCTGCTGTCGAGCTTCAGCGCTATGTGCGCTCGCTGACCGGCGTGCGACTAGAACTGGTTCAGCCCGGGCAACTCCGCCAAGGGCAGCTCAACATCCTGGTCGGTGGCCCGCTTTCCGGCAAACTGGCGCCGCTGGCGGGACTGAAACAGGATGGCTTCGTTCTGTGGCGCACCCAGCAAGGAGGGCGCGAAATGCTCGTCGCGGCAGGCAACAGCGAAGCTTCCACTCTCTACGCGGTTTACGACCTCCTCGAGCGGTTCGGCGTCACGTTCTTGATAACCAGGGACGTGATTCCCGCCCCGGTGCGCGACCTGCGAGCGCCGGATGTCCAACTCAAAGTCGAGACGCCCTTCCCGCGCCGCGGCCTGCTGATTTCCAACATCTACCCGAACCGCGGCATCTGGCATCTGAGCGAGGTGAAAGGTTTCCTGGATCAGATGGCCAAGATGAAGATGAACTATCTTCAGTTTTTCTGGTTCGAACACGAACCGTGGATCGACTTCACCTACCGCGGCGAACATAAGCTATTAGGCGACGCCACAGCCAAAGAGCCCGGTTACATGAGCTGGCGGTATCACTACGGATCGCAGCTCACCAAGGACCTAGCCGTGGGCCGCGAACATTTCCGGGGCCGCGCCCGTATGGCTCCGGCCGAGTTTCAGAACGTCGAGACACCCGAAGAAGCGTTTCGAGTGGCGCGCGAATTCTTGCGGGAAATCATCCGCTATGCCCGCATCAGGCACATCCGCGTCTGGCTGTGCATCGATCCCACTACTTTGCAAGCCAACCATGCCCGCTTCGCGCGGCGCGCAGCGAACCTGCAACTTCCCTTCCACCCCATCCTCGGCACGCACATGTGCCCGGCCGACCCCGTGCTACATGAGATCAATACCGAACGCATCAGGGCGCTCGCCGAAACCTACCCTGAAGCCGAGGGCTACATCCTGTACCTGCCCGAAATGTATCCGGACTGCGCCGACCCGGCCGACCAGGCTTTGTTTGCGGCCGAGAACGCCCGCTTCCAGGGCGTCTTGAAACTCTGGGCGCCTTACAAACACTACGAGCGCAAACCAGGCATTGTGCTCAACTCAAACATCGGGTCGGTCCACATCGCGCGCAAAGCGCTGGAGGCCCGGGACCGGGTGGCGCCCGGAGCCAGAATCGCCATCGGCGGCATCGGCCGCGGTTATCTGTTGCCGTATCTGGACAAGCTGTTTCCCAAAGACGTGCCCTTCACCGACATGGAATCGCGCGCCATCTGGACTCCGGACGGAGTGCCGATGGAGTATTTCGGGAGCATGGGATCTAGAGAGCGCACCCTGGTCCCTCGCATGGATGACGCCAGCGCCATGTTCGGCATGCAGTTCAACCTGAACATGTATTATAAGGACCGCATGCTGGAGGGTTCATTGGAAAACGGAGTCGCCGGCTTTGCGGGCCAGTTGAACCGCGCCCGCGGCACCGAGCATAATACCAGCTACCTGGCGGCCGGCGCCTGGCGCCCGCACCTCACCCCCAAACAGTTCTACGCCGAATACGCTGAGCGCTTGTTCGGCAGCCAGGCGCGGGCCCAGATGGAGAAGGCCTTCGCTACGCTCGAAGAAAACGAAGAGTATCTGGGCTGGACCGGCGCCGGTAATTTCGGCTGCTGCGGAGTGATTCCGGAAGTATCGCACGCTTACGCCTATTACCGTCAGCCAAATCATTTTGACGGACCCAAGAACTGGGATGGGTTCCGTCAGAGCAGCCAACGGCGCATCCCCCAGTTCCTGCACGCCGCAGACTTGCTAGACCGGGCTGCCGGTGAGTTACGCGCCGCCGAACCGCTCAGCTCCGCGTCCGGGAAGACCGAACTGGCGTACCTGATCAACAAAACCGAGTCCTACGCCATGTTGCTGCGCACTCTGGTGGCAGTGCGCCGGGCCTACCTGGCCTTCGACGACGCTTTCCGAGAGCGCCCGCAAACGGGCGAGGCGCAATTCATGCGCCGGCTGGACGCCTCGATCGAAATGATGCGCGAAGCCCGGCGCATGGGCCGCCGCACAACGGAGAAATTTGCCACGATCATCGACCATCCGTCCGACCTGGGCACGCTGTACCGCGCCAATCTGTTCCTGGTCGCCGGACTGGAACTCGCCGAGCAGACCCTGGAAAACGTCTGGCGCTTTCACCACGGCCGCGAGTATACCCGTCCGGTCGAGTGGACTAGAATCTACCATCCCTACCCTACCTTCGCCCCGCCTTGGTAGGGTTATCGCCATCCGCAGCCGCGGGTCTTCAATACGTGCCTCCAACCCGGCATCGGATAGAATACATTTGTGCGTATTCTGAAGCTGCTCTTGGCCCTTTCCGCTGTTGCTTATTCCGCCGAAACGCTCCGGGTGATGACCTTCAATGTGCGCTATCCGGCCAAAGCAGACGGAGAAAACCGCTGGGAGGCGCGCCGCGACATCCTGGTCAGAACCATCCGCTTGAAAAAGCCAGACCTGATCGGCACCCAGGAACTATACGAAGAACAAGGGTGCTACATCGTTGCTCAAGCTCCGCAATATTCGTGGTTCGGCCTCAGCCGCCGGGGTAACCATGAGGACGAGCACATGGGCGTTTTCTACCGCAAGGACCGGCTCACTCCCCTGGAGACCGGAAACTTCTGGCTGAGCCAAACCCCGGATGTTCCGGCCAGCATTTCCTGGCAGATGTCGTTGCCCCGGATGGTCACCTGGGCGCGGTTCAAAACCTCCCACGGCCGCCGCTTCGTCTACTACAACACTCACTTCCCTCACCGCCCGCAGGATCACCAAGCCAGGATGGAATGCGCGCGCCTGATCGTTGCCCGTATCCTAGCACTGGACAGCAACGAGCCTTTCCTGCTCACGGGCGATTTTAACGCTCCAGCCGGCGGTGAAGTGGAGGCCGTGTTGACCACGGTCCTCACCGATGCCTGGACAGCGGCTAAGAAACGGTCCGGCCCAGAAGGAACCTTCCATGGCTTCACTGGAAAGCCGCGTTCAGCCAACCGCATTGACTGGATTCTGTTCCGCGGACCCTGGAAATCACTTGAAGCCGAGACTGTAACTTACAATGAGAACATGCGTTATCCATCAGACCACTTCCCGGTTTTCACCATCCTGAAGCTTGAGAGCCGCTAAGCTCGACAATCTTGTAAATCCGCAACTTCGGCAGAGTGAACTCGACGGCGCCATTGTTCTCCCTCAGTGCCAGGTCGTGGGGGGCAGTTGCATCCGGGTCGATGATCCGCGCCCGCCTCACACCCTTCAGAGGAAGCCGCACATGGACCGCCCGAGCTGGACGCGGCTCAAGGTCCCATTTTTCTTTGGAATCCAGCGGAATCTGGCAGTCGTAGTTGACAAAATGGACCACGGCGCGGGCTTGCTGTCCCGAGCCACGCCGGTAGGCCGACACACGCACGGCCTTCAGATCCGCTCCAGCAATCACAGCCAGCGGCTGTTTGACCCGCTCCTCAAGCAAGGATTGAAGATCGCGTTTCAAACGGGATGGAGGCAGCGGATTTTCACCTTCCAGCACAGCCTTCAATATTGAGCATATCTCGCTGATTTCATTGGCATCATCTTCCCTCAAGAGATACAGCGCAAAGGGCGGATAAGGCACCAGTTCATCCAGATCAGGGAAGACCTGCTTAGCTGGGGGAACCGAAGGCCGCAGTTGGCCGGCATCGTCGTAACGTCCTGAAACTCCGATATCGATCCAGATCCCGCCACGTTGCTTGAAAGCCGTCAGCGCCTTCAGGACCGGATTCGCCATATACTTTAACGATGGCGTAATAACCACCTGAAACCGCGAAGCCTTTCCTTCTGCTATCTGCTCCGGCGTAAGCAGATCAAACAGGATGTGCCGCTCGGAGAGATAGTCAACCAGCCGGTACGCCGCTTGCAGATTGGCGTGATTCCCCCAATAGAGCTGCCCGTAGTCGAAAACCACCGCCACCTGCGCCAAGCTGTCGTAGCCCTCCCAGAGATGGCGGTGCTGTTCGAAAAAGCGGCGGTACTTGCGGCGCATTTCAGGTGCTTTATAACCGCCTTGGATCAGTGCTCCGCCGCCGCCGGCGCCCGCTTCCGCCATGGAGAGCTCGATTCCGACCGGATCTTGAGCTCTGTAGAGCAGCATACCGGCGCGGAAGCCGGCGGCGAAAGCCAGCTTGTATTGCAGAATGTTATGTATGAAGTAGCCGCCCAGCACATGGCCCGGGCGCTGCATCTCTTCGACTAGGAAGAGATCGGAGGCGCGCGCCCAAGCGAAGGGATTCATCCCCTCGGGCACACGTTTCTGTACCCCGTCGGCGTGCGCCCAGGGACCCAGATTTGGGACGGCGAAAAATTTCGGGTTTGTCTTGCGCCCTTGGGCCGCGATATCAGCCAGCAGTCCGGCGCTTGAATCCGCCCAAAAAGCTTGAGTGGCCACCCAGAGTGCTCCGTCGCCAGGCACACCCAGCCGCAAGCGCTCGACATCAGAGACACCAAAGCGGCGCAGGCGCTCTGCGGGCGGATATTGCTTGGCGAGGTATGTATGGAACAGCCGCTGGCAGTGCGGGCAGTAATCCCGCAAGGTCATGACGTCCACGAAGATGCCGTCGTAGCCACAACGAGCCGCGTTGGCAGTCGCAGCCAGCAAGTGCGCC
This sequence comes from uncultured Solibacteraceae bacterium, assembly GCA_964429095.1. Classification (GTDB taxonomy): domain Bacteria; phylum Acidobacteriota; class Terriglobia; order Bryobacterales; family Bryobacteraceae; genus JAJFUV01. Next base: position 6,664 of record CAYSBM010000099.1, read on the forward strand.
CGCCACTCGGGATTATTCGTGCACATCGAATACACCCTGAACGGCCAAAAACTGTCTGAGGAGCGGCTGCGCCGGATTCCTTGAAACGGATAGAACTTGCGAGCTAATAGAATGTCCGCAGCGGGCTTAGCCGGATAGCCGAATTCGGCGTAGCGATCCCAATGGTCGAAGAACTCGAAAAAACCGGTACGGCGCACATGGTCTCCGAAGGCCAGTTCATTGCAGATGTACGGGATAACCCACCTTACGCCAGCTTTATGCAAGCTGGCCGTATATTGTTGAAGTTCGGCGATCTTGGCGCGTAACTCATCAGCCGTCAGCAGCTTGAACAGGTCGGCTTTCACACCCGCGTAGTCCCGCTTGGTGCCAAAAGTGGAAGAAAACGGCAGGTCCTCTCCGACATGGAGCAGATCCGGCGGCGCTTCGCCGATCATCTTCAAATACTTTTCAGAACCAACATGTTCCGGTCCATACTCAATGTTGTAGGTGAATGGAACGGTGGTCTTCCACTCACCAGGCAAACAGACGAGTGGTACCAACAGGATTGACAGTAGAGCTTTCAAGTCAACACCTCCGCGTAGTCGCTAATGCAGCGCTACAGTGTAGCGCCCGGGGCCGTTGAAGCGGACCTTGCGGACGCCGGATTCAGTTTGAAGCACAACATCAGCTTCCAAATCCGGGAGATTGATTTCACACGTCTTGCCTCTTTCCCAGGACACTTCTACCAAGCCTCGCGGCGTAGAGACGGCTCCCCGGGCAAAGTCAAGTTCCGCCCAATGAGGTTCGATTGCGACCTTGGCGAAGCCAGGTGCGGCAGGCTTCACTCCCAGCACTTGCTGCGAAAGGATGAGAGCGCCGCCGCCGGTCCAACTATGGCAGCAGGTTCCGTCCGGTCCCGTATCCGGCTCGCTGCGGTCATCAAAGACTTCCCAAAACGTGGACGCCCCGCGGTGCAGTTGCCCGCCCCACCATGCACGGATCTCCGCAAGCACCCGCGTGAGGGGACGTCCGGCGGCCATCCAGGCGCAAAGTTCAAAGTATTTGAAGAACGGAGTTTGGATGCGTTCGACATCCGGCATTTCCAGGCGTTCGACAATCGCCGGCCAATTCTCGCGGGGTCCAATCTGGCTCAGAATCGCCAGGTAATTGGTTTGGCGGGTGATCAGTCTGGACTGGCCTTGCGGCGTCCAACAGTCCACATAGGCGCTTTCGCTCGGCTTCCAGAAGCGGCTGTGGCAGCTTGTGCGAACGCGCTCGGCCAGCGAAGCAAAATGGGTTGCCTCGGCGCTGTTGCTGGCTAGCCGGGCCAGCCGGGCGGCGGCTTCAAGTCCCTGGACATACCAAAAATTCAAGGCGGCGATTTCGTCGCGGAAATCAAAGCGGCCCCAGTCAATGAAGATCCACCAATCGTGCTGGTCTGCACGGCTGATCAGGCCGTCCGGGGCAAGATAGTTTTCAAACCAGCGTAGGGCGCGCCAGGCGTAAGGGGCCAGTTCGATGGCCAAGTTGCGGTCGCCGGTGTACCAGTAATACTCCCAGATGGCCATGGCCCACTGCATCATCATCTCCACGATGTTGTGCCGGGTCCCGCTGGGAGAAAGGGTTTTAAACCAGCCGCTTGCGTCTTGTAACCAGGCAAAATGCCTGAGCCCCTTGGCAATCAATAAGCGGTCGCCAAAGAAATAATAGTTCCATAGAGCGGTGGTGCGAATGTCACCGGCATATTGTCCGCGTTCACGCACGGGACCATCCTCATAATGGTCGTGCATGCACAACTCGCACGACAGGCGGGCCACTTCCCAAACGCGGTTCAGCAACGGGTCGGAGCACTGGAAGCGGCCGCCATCATCGACGGGATAAGCGATGCGGGTGATCCCCACGCGCCGGATCTTGAGGGGGGCGCGTAAACCCTGTGCATCCAGCAGCATGTAGCGGAATGCGCGGCGGTCGTAACTCTGCCAGCGCCGCGCGCCCCGGCCGAGGATCAGACGGTCGGCCTGCAAGACAGCGCGGAGCATGTCGATCTGCTCGCCGGGCTTGAGAAACTCGCTGTAACCGATATCCAGCAGACCGCCATCCATGGATTCGATTTCCAAAAAGGGATAACCCACCACCTCCTCTGGGAACTCGATGAGCAGGCGTGCGGATGCCCCAGCAGATGGCGGTTGGATGGTGGTAACGGAGGAATCATCCCGTAGCAGGTTGGCGGCATCCTGGATCAGGCCAGCCGGGGCATCTGACTCTTGTTCGAGAGCAATGCGTGTAGCCACATTGGGGTTGGGATTGGACATACTCTCGGCTTGCCGCACCAGCCAGTCACCGGGCAGGCGTCCGAGTTTGGCGTGAATGATCCGTTCAGGGGCCACAACACGGCGTCGTTCGGGCGGGACCTCGCGGGGCAACAAGACCGTAAATGGCGGCGCCGGCGGGGCACCGAACTCGCTAGCCCAACGCCATCGCATGAGCGGATTTGGATCGCTGCCGGAAGACTCGTGAGGGTTGGTCTTCCAATCCAGCACTTCCTTGCGAAGGTCGCAAGCTTCCTGAAATCCGTTGGCCCAAATCGTCTGGGGCGCGTAGCGAGAGTACCAGCGCGGCAGCGCCACGCGCCACGTGTTGTCGGTCAGCAAGAGGCTTTCGCGCCCAGCCGCATCGGCGAGATGAGCCTCGAGGAGAAATCCCCCGGGACCCGCGCCGTAAAAGTGCGTACCAATGCCAAAGTTGTAGGCCAGCGCGGCGACCACATTCTCACCCGGATGGAACAAGCCGGCCAGTTCGTAATAATCGTAAAA